>WTJL01000067.1:0-1777 GCA_011524845.1 Flavobacteriales bacterium
CTTGCGCTTCAGGGTTCTTCAACGCGACCTCCCGAGAAAAGGTTACAGTCGGTTCAATTTTTTTCTTGATCGCAAAGGCGGCGTCCACATCGCTTTCACGTGCATCGAAAAACGTGCACAAAAAAAGAGGGCCACTCCGTCGAGCGACCCTCCCACTGTTGAATGAAAACAAGTAAACTGTTATCGAAGCTTGCGCTTCAAGGTTCTCTAACGAGTACCTCTTTCATAAAGTTACGTCTAATTATGTAAAAAACATAATTTTTATAACATCATCATTGAAAATCAATGATTTAGCCTGTAAAATGGCGTCACTTTTTTCGAACTCGGTCCGGATTTTCGGCCAAAAAGGCCTTCCAACCCCCTGCGCCACGCTGCATTTTAGGGGTCGCCAGCTGGAAATGGTGGCAAAGCGCCACCGCCAAGCCATCTGTGGCGTCCAAATCCTTGGGCATGTCCTCGGCAGGGATCTTGAGCGTTCGCTGAACCATGCCGGCCACCTGCTCTTTGGACGCCGCGCCGCTTCCTGTGACGGCCTGCTTCACCCTCCGAGGCGCGTATTCCGCCACGGGAATCTCATGGGCCAACGCCGCGGCCAACGCCACCCCCTGCGCCCGTCCAAGCTTCAGCATGGACTGAACGTTTTGACCAAAGAAGGGCGCTTCGACCGCCAAATCGTCTGGAGCGTGGGCCTCAATCAGCCCCGACACACGGTCAAAGATCCGCTTCAACTTCAGTGCGTGGTCCTTGATTTTGCTCATGTGCAGGGCCCCCATCTCCACCAATTCCACCTGGCTTTTGCCCTTGCAACGAATCACACCGTAGCCCATGATGGTGGTGCCTGGGTCAATCCCGAGGATGATGCGTTCCGTTTCTGTGGGGGGCATGTGGGGGGGCATGGGTAACTTGAAGGCCCAATGAGCAAGGCGTCCGTTTCGACAAAGTACGCTTCCTTCAGACAAGGGTTGACCCCCCTGCTGGAAAAAGCTTCCGCATGGGTTCGTGAACATCGTCGCCTCCTCTCATGGGGCACCACCTTCGTCGCCATGGTCGGTCTGAGCTGGCTCCTGTCCACCCGAGGAGGCTGGACGGCTTTGGGCGAAGCCACGCTGGTCCATGGCGGGCATCTGATTTTGGCCGTGGCGCTGTGGCCCCTGAACATGGGGCTGGAAGTTTGGAAGTGGCGTCGCCTGTCCTCCGATGCCTTGGGCCAAGACGTCCAGAGGCCGTGGGCCGTGGTGTGGAAAGAAGTCTTGGTGGGCCAAACCTGGGCCTTGCTTGGCCCATTTCGCTTGGCGGATGGGGCTGGTCGACTTTCCGCCACCGACGATTCAAGGTTGCAAAGTGTGGCCGGGGCCAAGGCCTTTGCCATGGGGGCGGCGAGTCAAGGATGGGCCACATGGTTCTTCGCCATCCCTGCGCTGGCACTGATGGGACTGGGGGTGCATGCTGGAGCGTTGGGGGTGTTGATCGCAGGCGTTGGGTGGTGGTTGTCTTGGTCGTTTCATCCTTCCGTGGCGATTCTCAGCCTGCTTCGCTACGCCACGTTTGCTGTGCAGTACCTGTCCATGCTCTCCGCGTGGAACGTCCTCGAGCCCCAACAATGGTTGTTTGAGGGTTTTCCGCGCATTGCGGCGGTGTGGTGTGCCGTGGGCTCCCTCCCGTGGCCAGCCGAACTGGGGGTTCGAGAGGCCGTGGCGGCGTGGGTCTTTGACGACCACCTGCCAGGAGTGGTGGCGGCCACCTTCGCACTTTGGTTGTTGAACAGGGTGGGCTCTGC
>WTJL01000067.1:1877-3249 GCA_011524845.1 Flavobacteriales bacterium
GGACCTGTGGTGTTGGCCTCCAACCCTTCCCAACCAAGGCTTTGGGAAGGTGTTCAAGCCCTTGATTACGCTGCCCAAATGGGATGGTCCGCCGGATGCTTGGCGAGGAACACCCCCGGCTCAGCGTCAGGTGCCAACCTCGCGGTGCGGTGCGCCACGTACCCTGACACACGGCACTTGGGGGCGTCCGGGGACGACACGCTCGTCGTTCAATCCCTGCAAGGTGCGGGGCACGAGGTGACATGGCTGGGCGATCCCCGGGCCGTGGTGTCGACGCCCGGCGTGCCTTCCCTTCGGGACTGGATTCAGCAGCGGCTTCGCTGGGCCCAAAAAACCGTCCATTACGCCCCCAGCGCCCAACGCACAGCATGGTGGATGGCGTTCATGTCGGCAGCCCAATGGGGGTTGTGGCTTCTGGCGCTGGTGAATCCTTCGCCTGAACGATGGGTCGTGGCATGGGGCTGGTGGGCGGCCATCACGGCCATGAACGTGGCGTATGTGCGACCCGTGGCCCGGTGGTTCAGGCTTCACACCTCATGGCTGCACGAAATGGTGCTCGGGCTGACCCAACCCTGGCACATGCCGGTGCTCCTTCTTGGACGATGCGGGGTGCTGCGTCCATGGGGCATCGCTTCCAAACCAACGTGGAAAGGCCGAACTTGCGACCTGTGAACGCCTTCCTGTCTCACAAAATGGCCGCGGTCGGCGCGGTGTGGATTCTGCTCTGGCTCATTGTGGCCTTGGTGGGCAGTCCCCTTCGGCCCGACCCCAGCCCCATGGCCAACGACCAGCATCTCGACCGAGGCCTCCTCTTGCCCGGAGCCGAGTGGCAAGACGACGCCGGGCACACCCACACTGCTTGGCTCGGCACCGACCGCTACGGACGAGACCTGCTCAGCAGGCTCATGGCGGGAAGTGCCATTTCCCTGTCGGTGGGCGCCGGAGCGGTGCTCATCAGTCTACTTCTCGGCCTGTTTTTGGGCGGACTTGCGGGCTACCTCGGCGGTTGGGTGGACGCGGTGCTTTCCTGGTTTTTGCAAGTGATGTGGTCCATCCCCACCCTGCTCATGGTCTTGGCGATCACCCTCGCGTTTGGCAAAGGGTTTTGGCAGGTGTTCCTCGCGATTGGACTGACCATGTGGGTGGAAGTGGCGCGCATCGTCCGCGGTCAATTTCTCAGCCTTCGGGAGCAGGCCTACGTGCAGGCCGCTGAGGCCTTGGACTTGCCGGCATGGCGCATCATGGTCCGACACATGCTTCCCAATGCCGTCGGTCCGCTGGTGGTGGTCTGTGCCGCGAACTTTGCCGCGGCCATTTTGATTGAAGCAGGGTTGAGTTTCCTGGGTGTGGGCGCCCAAATCCCCATGCCCTC
>WTJL01000204.1 GCA_011524845.1 Flavobacteriales bacterium
CCCTGTGGGATCGCTAGGCTTCAGAGACTTCTTGGGTGAAGTGTGGCAGAAAAGTCGCGTCTTGAGAGAGACGCTTTCTTCGAGTTCTGGTGTGATGTGGATATGGACCAACTTTTTCGTCGAATAGATTAATTCTAGAATCCTTTGAGCTTTGCCCACGACGTTTTGAAATTCTAACCTGATAAATCTTAATACCACCCACTCATGAGCTCGACAGCATCAGAAATCTTCAAACTTCATAAGGAAACGGGCATGTCGATAATGGATTGCAAGGAGGCCTTGGCCGAGGCTAACGGCGATGTTGAAGCAGCCATTGAATTCCTTCGCAATAAAGTCGAAGCTGAGGCCGAAGCCTTAAAGCCCAAATACGCACTCGTTACTGGTGGTGCAGGTTCGAGCGACGAGCTCAATAAATTTTGGATGGACATCACCGATTTGATTAACTCTGGTTGGAGATGCCAGGGAGGTGTGTCAGTTACATTGAACAACAGGAACGGAGTTCTTGTCTTTCACCAGGCGATGGTCCGAGATTAATCGAGATTTACAAGCGTACAGGCTCTCTGACGGTTCTGCTGCAAGCCATGGGACATGCTAGCCTTGCAGTGAGCTTAGGCTATCTGAGAAACCTTGAAGTGCCAATGCTGAAGGTGGAGGATATGCCTATGTTTGAATCATGATTAGAAAGTACAAATCGCTATTTTTTTGCCTTTCGCTTTTCGTGTTCACACCGACATTGCTCTGTGCACAAGGAATTCCAAGCGCCAATTTTCCTGAACTAAGAGCAGGGATTTTCGTAAGTCAAACTGAGATTGATCTCGCCTTAGAAATGAGAGCCCAAAAGTGGAAGTACGTTATGCCGATACCGAAGAGCCCACAAGCTGGATGGCACAACTCTGATCGCAGGACAACTTGGTACTTGGGTTACTGGAGAAAGGGGTTATTTGTGTTTTCGAGCGTTCCTCCGACGAAAGATGAGAGTGGCAATTATGTTGGCGATGGAATAAGAGAGAAAGGCTACTATAGAAAAGGAGGACGTCCACGCCAGCCGACGGCTTTGGAGTATCTGATGTCCAAGAGAGGAGGGGTCAAACCGTCCTAGGTAGTCACCAATCCTGAAGGTGGAGGACATGCCTAGTCATTCTTTCTATTGATTAGGCTCAGGGGTAAAGCAGGCTTTCAACGTACCCTTGAAAATCTCTTAGATCAACATCCTTTTCACTAGCATTGGCCGAGCCCGTGGTAGTCGCGTCTAAACATGAGATGATCTTGAGATTGTAAGGAGGGATTGTTGTGAATCTTGTGTAGCTTCTTCCGCAAATCAACCAAGTTTCGCCATGAACCCCTTTTCAATTTGGAAGTCCTTTGCCGCAGCGTTTGTGCTTTTGTCCGTGGTGTCGTTCGCATGGGGGCAAGAGGCCACGCGCTACGTGTGTTTGACACTCGACAACAAAACCGTTCGGTGCGGTCAGTTGATCTCCGATGACGGGAGAGAGCTCACCATTCAAACCCCCGACCTGGGCAAGATGATTGTGCCCAAGATTCAAGTCGTCCGAATCGTCGACGCCCCGGCGGGCACACGTGGGTCCTCCGGAAGTTCAGACATTGAGTTGTCTGAAAGGATGCTGAATCCCGACCGTGCCCTCCAGTCCACGCGGTACTTTTTTGCGCCATCCGCCCACACGCTGAAGCAGGGGGAAGGGTACGCTTCCGTCACGGGAATTGCCATTGGCAACGTCACCTACGGCATCTCGGATTCGTTCATGGCTGGGTTCAGCATTTCGCCATTGGGTGCCGGGGTGACGGGAAAGGTGGGCTTGGAGCTCGAAGATGGCGTCCAGCTCTCTGCGGGTGGCCTGTTTCAATTGGGGTGGGACGGTGGTGGCGTGAGCTTTCCGTTTGCCAACCTGACGTTTGGGAATGAAAATGAACACCTCACGGTGGCGTACGGATGGCTCTTTGGTTCGATTGGTGGCGACGACATCGATTCGCCCATGCTCAACGTCAGCGGTTGTCTTCAAGTCTCCGACAATGCATGGATCATGTCCGAGAACTATTTGTTCGCCCGGCCAGAGTTTTTCCCCACCAATGCCGTGATGTCGTTTGGGATGCGTCTCTGGAGTGCCCGCAAGCAACGGCTGTTTGAACCTGCGTTCATGTTGCTGATCGACGACGAGAACAACACGACCCCGGTGCCATGGGTGGGGTGGACATGGCCCTTCTGAGGCCCTGACAGGGTTGTCTGGAGGACACGAGTTGCCCAAGTGATTCGAAGACAGTAGATTCGCCCGGTTTGGTGGCCAAGGTCACCGGTCTGGTCAATGACCCCAGGCGAACCTCATTTTCTCGATTTTATGGGCAGAAAGAGCAACTTTCTTGTGCTGGCGTTGTTGGTGCCGGCGATTTGGTTTTTGGGCACGTCGTACGAGGCGGCCACCGACGAATCCGCCTTGGCGGCCTTGGACACGGGCGACACCGCGTGGATGGTCGTCGCCAGTGCGTTTGTGCTGTTGATGACGCCAGGTTTGGCCTTCTTCTATGGGGGGATGGTCGACAAAAAGCACATCATTTCCACGATGCTCCAAAGCTTTGTGGCTTTGGGGGTCATCAGCGTGCTTTGGGTGCTGGTGGGCTTCAGCCTGTGCTTTGGGGACAGCCTTGGAGGCGTCGTCGGGGATCCTCGGACGTTCTTGGCCTTCAGGGGAGTGGGGTTGAGCCCCAACGCCGATTTCGCTGGCACCGTGCCGTTCCTGTTGTTTGCCTTGTTTCAACTCAAGTTTGCCATCATCACGCCCGCCCTCATCACGGGCAGCATGGCGGGGCGCGTGCGTTTCCGCGCGTACATCCTGTTCATGGTGTTGTTCGCGCTCATCGTGTATCCACCCCTGTGTCACATGACATGGCATCCTGACGGCCTGCTCCGCCAGTGGGGGGTGTTGGACTTTGCGGGAGGAACGGTGGTGCACATGTCGGCCGGTTGCGCGGCCCTTGCCGGTGCGTTGTTCTTGGGGCGTCGCATGGACAGCAAGCTGACCCCGGCCAACATCCCGTTTGTCATTTTGGGAACCGGCTTGTTGTGGTTTGGCTGGTTTGGGTTCAACGCCGGCTCGGCCTTTTCCGCAGGTGCGGATGCGGTGCTGGCCTTTGCCAACACCAACCTCGCGTCGGCGACTGCCATGATCACGTGGATCTTCTTCGACCGCTACCGCGACCGCAAAATGTCCGCCGTCGGTGCCTGCATCGGCGCAGTGGTGGGCTTGGTGGCGATCACGCCTGCCGCTGGCTTTGTGAGCTTGGGGGACAGTGTCCTCATCGGCTTTGTGGCGTCGCTCGTCAGCAACTTGGCCATCGATGCCTTCCACAAATCAGGTCGTGTCGACGACACACTGGATGTGTTCGCCAGCCATGGGGTGGGCGGCATGGTCGGCATGCTTCTCACGGGCGTATTCGCAGCCGATGTGGGCTTGACGTCCGGCGAGTTCGAGACGTTTGGCAAGCACGTGGCTGCCTTGGTGGCCGTCGCCGTGGGTGCCTTCGCGCTGAGCTACGGATTGTTTGCCGTGGTGAACCGCCTCATCCCCATGCGGGTCACGTCGAAGCAGGAAGAACGCGGGCTGGACGACAGCCAGCACGGCGAAAAGCTTCAGTAAGCCGCAGGCTTAAAAAGCCAAGCTCACGCGCAGCCCCCCCGAGAACCAGGGGCCGGTGTTGCCGTTGTAGTGCTCTGCCGGTCCGGCGCCCATCCAGTAGCGCTGCTGGGTCCGCTGGCGCACGATGTCGCGCGCTTCCTCTGGAGAGTATCCTTCCATGAGGTAGGTGCGTGTGATGCCGCGGAACATGGGGCCCATGTAGGCGTCGAGCCCCAAGCCGCTTTCCGTCAGCCACTGGTATCCGATGGTGAGGCCAAACCCCCATTTTGTCACGTTCAACGTGTGGTCGATTTCATCGAGGAAGGCTCCGGGTTCGAAGGTCACGGTGTCTGGGTCAAAGGCGACATCACGGATGCGCTCGTCGGCGTGGACGGTGGCTGCTCCGGCGGTCAAAAAGGCGGAGGCGTAGAAGCCGTCGGGCACACCGTCGTCCACCCAACCGTACTTGCGCACGGCGGCCTGCACCTCCCAGCCAGAGATCTCCATGTCCAGGTCTGCGGGCAGGTTGGGGTAGAAGCTGTCCCACGGGTAAAGCAGGGGCTGCGCAATGGTGTACGTGTAGTCCGTGGTGGTCATGCCGATGCCAGTCACGGTGAGTTCAGCTGTAGTCCAATCGCCCACCACCCGCTCGTACGACAGGCTGTACTTGCCTGAGATGAAATCCGTGAGGCTCACCTTGAGCAGCCCTTCGTGCAGGACGTCAGGGGTGGTGGATTGGGCTTGGCCGGAAAGCACAACTGCCGCGAGGGCGGCAGTTGCAAAGAAGGGTCGAAACAGGGTCATCGGTCAGTCGACTTTGATTTTGATGTCCTCCCCAAAGCGACGAATCGTCTGGACTTTGGCGCCGTCGTCAAACGGGTTGCCCTTCACGTCCACGGTCTTCAACTCAGGGATGTTCTCCATGCCTGCAGGCAGGCTTGTGAGGTTGTTGTTGCGGGCCACCACACGCTTCAAGGTGGGGATGTTGGCCAAGGCTGCGGGCAATTCGTTCAACTCGTTGCCGCTGACCACCAACGTTTGGAGCATGCTCAACTCGTCGATGTTGGCGGGAAGCGATCCCATTTTCATGCCGCTCAAGTCGAGGTATACGAGCTTGGGAATGGACAGCACCTCGACGGGGAGGGGTTGGCCCACCAAGTCGGGGTCGGTCAAAGGATTCAAGGACAAGGACACGCCACCGATGGTGGTGGTGAGCTTGGCGCCCAAACGCTGTTCCATCGTCATCTCTGCAGCTTCGGACGCCGCGGCTTCGGCAGAGCCCGCCACAAATTCAGACTGCCACTTGGCGAGCATGTCGCCCATTTCGAGGTAGCGGTCGCCTGGCAAGATCATGGCAACGTCTTTGTTCTGTGAACGCTTGCCGACGGCGCTCTTGAAGTCAGGCGCCTTCTCACGCTCCACTTCTTCCTTCGAAGGCATGACAAAGTCGGGGTTGGCCACCGAAGAGCGGCGACGCTTCATCAAACGGTCGAGCAGTTCGTCGCACTTGGCGAGCGTTCCGGCGTCGCCCACGGCGAGCCCACGTGCCGTGGAAATGGCTTGGGCACATTCGACGTATTCGTCGCGGTACAAGTGACACACGGCGAGGTTGAGGCTGAGTCCAGTGGCGACTTTCTTGGTCACCATGGCTTTTTTGTTGGTGAAGTCGGTTTTGGTCGACCACTCGGTCCACACGGCCATGGGGCCTTCGAGGGCGTCGAAGTTGCCCGTTTTGAACGCCTCCAACGCCTCGGCTTGGGCCGTTTCAAGGGGGGTGTAGTCGTGTTTGCCTTTGCCCACGTAAATCTCCACGTCGTGCTTGGTCTCGAGGAAGAAGAGGCGCTCTTCCATTTCGTCGATCACTTTGCTGAGCTGCATCAACACGGCCTTGCGGCGCACAAAGCGCTGGCCTTCGTAGCCCTTGAGGTTGTTGCGAACTTCCATGGGGCTGTCAAACAACAGCTGTCCTGAGGTGTAACTGAAACCACCCAATGGACCTGATTCCATGGTGGCGATCTTTTCGTTGCCGTACCGGATGGAGTTGGTGGAGTTGATTTCAAACCCGTCGAGCACGTTGCCGTTGCCGTCCGAGATGGTGACGCGCACGGGCATGCTGTGCTGGAGCACGGCGTAGTAAGTCTTGGCGTCGGTGTTCTTTTGGGAAGCCGACTTCACTTGAGGCTCGGGGTACGATTCTGGACCGAGCGCCACGTCCACCACGCACGTGGGAAGGTCGTCGACGATGGTCGCTTCGCGGCCCAAGCTGAAGTACTTCATGTTCTCGAGGCGCTCGCCTTCCTTGATGATTTTGATGTTTCCTCCGTAGCGGCGCAAGTCGTCCAACGTGAAGAAGTTGGGGTCGGCGTGCACGAAGAAGGCCACCTTGTCCACGATGCTCTCGGGCACGGTGGGGATGGTGGTCACGTCAATCTTGGTGGACTTGGACCCGCTGCGCTGGGCAGAGGTTTGGGTGCCCACAGCAAGGAGCAACACAGTCAGCACAGCCGGGGCGGTGCGGGAAAGGAGGGAAGTGAATGTCATGATCGCAGTGTGTCGATTTGGAGGGGCAAGGTACGCTACGACGGACGGAAGGGACTCACGGCCTTTGATCGGGTGCCCTGAACCGCTGGACGTCGTCAGGACGCTTGGCCGCGTGTTTGGTCCCCATTCCTTTCACACGCTTGCGCCACATCTCAAAGCTCTTCCGCTTCAGATAGCGGCGCATCAGGGCGCGCACGTCGTTTTCCTTCAGCCCAAACTGCCACTCAATCGCTTCAAACGGCGTCCGGTCTTCCCAGGCCATTTGGATGACGCGGTCGAGGTCTTCTTCCGGCCAGTCTTTCCACGGCAAAGACGCCCGCTTGACTTGGTCGGTGGGACGGTGTGGTGGGCGTGGCGTTTCGTCGGACATGGTCAAGTGACACCCCAGCCACGCCCATTGTTCACCGTTCCTTCCCATCTTGGGAGCATGAACCGATTCACCCTTCTGACGCTCGCTTCGTTGACCTTGGCCGCTTGCTCCTCTCCTGAACCCGCCCCCGAGACGGTGGCAGAGTCGTACCACGACACGGGCAATTGCGCGATGACCTTCTCTGCGGACGACCTCCAACAGCGCGAGGCCAAACACAACGAGCCCGGCGTTTCCATGGTGGAACTCAGCAACGGGTACAGCGTGTTCACCCAGCAGTTTGGGGAAAGCGACGACGTCAAGGTGCTCGTGCTGCACGGCGGTCCGGCATGCACCCACGAGTACATGCTGAACGTGGCTTACCAAATGCCCGGCCATGAAGGCCTCGCCGACGTGGGCCAAGCCGAAGTGCACATGTACGATCAGCTCGGCAGTTTTTACAGCGACCAGCCCGAGGAAGACCTGTGGAACATCGACCGATGGGTGCAGGAGGTGGAAGAGGTTCGGGTGGCGCTGGGGCTCGATGCCGACAACTTTTACTTGCTGGGCAACAGCTGGGGAGGCATCCTCGCCATGGAGTACGCGTTGGTTCACCAGGACAAGCTCAAGGGGTTGATTGTGTGCAACATGCAGTCTTCGATTCCAGAGTATGCGGCGTACAACGTGTCGACGCTTCGGCCCCAAATGCGTCCCTCGCTTGTGGACTCTCTCGAGGCGTACGAGGCCGCCGGCGACTACCAAAACCCGACCTACCTCGAGTTGATTGACAAGGAGTTTTACCGCAAGCACGTGTGCCGATTGGACGAGTGGCCTGAAGAGGTCGTGGGGTCGTTTGCACGCCTGAATTACAAGCTCTACGACCTGATGCAAGGCCCAAGCGAATTCAAGGTGGGTGGCCGAATCATCGACTGGGACATCACCCCACGGTTGGGCGAAATCGCGGTGCCCACGTTGATGGTGGGGGCGACCCACGACACGATGGACCCCGCGGCGATGGCACGTCAGGCGACCTTGGTGCAGAATGGACGGGCTTTGATTTGCGAGAACGGGTCCCACCTCGCCTTGTGGGACGACGAGGACGCCTTTTTTGAGGGCGTGACCGGGTTTGTTCGTGACGTGGAGCAGGGGGCGTTCCCTCGCTGAGCGCGTATCTTGGGGGGATGAAATCCCTCGTCTCCTGGACTTTGGCCTGGGCAAGCTTGGCCACCGCTTTCCAAGCGCAAGCCCAAATCACCTTGGACAACGACTTCTCCGACTGGGCCTTGGTCCCGTCAACGGCCTCCAACGCGGACAACGCGATGGTGCAGGACGCTGCTGTGGCGTCCAACGCGGATTGGGTGTTTTGGCGTGTGGGCCTTGCGTCGGAATTGGCGCTGGACGAGACCATCCTTCCCCACGGCTTGGAGCTTTGGGTGGACACCGACAACAATCCCAACACGGGATGGATTCAACCGCAAATGGGGGTGGAGTTGGTGATGGATTTCGCCTCCAACGAGGTGCGCCGGTACAACGCCGGTGGCGTAGAAACCACGCTCAGCTTCAACAACATTGGCTTGCACGGGGCCCCGACGTACAGCGGATCCGCGTTTGAACTGGCGCTGGACCGCGGGATGTCCGGGGTCGGAAGTGCTTCCTTGTCTTGGCAGTGGGTCGACACGTCCAACGACGAGGTGTTGCCGGCAGACCCTGCCGTGCATGTCCTCGACAACACAACATGGGAACACACCGCAACGCCCCTTGAGCGCGGAGCGGGCACCCAACTTCGGGCCATGTGGTGGAACGTCAACCGGCGCATGGACCAGTCGTCTGCGGCGGCCTCCATGGGGCGCATGGTTGCGGCCCTGCAGCCGGATGTCATTGGATTCAGTGAGGTGGACGACGTGTCTGCGAACTACGTCAAGGGACTGCTTGAGTCGTGGCTCCCTGGCACCACGTGGAACGTCGTCAAGGACGACTACGACCTGATGGTGGCCAGCACGTTTCCGCTGGGGGAATCGTTTTCGGGGGTGTACCGGAGCTTTCCTGTCGTCGTGCAAACCGAGGAGCTGTACGGCCTTCCCACGCTCTTCACCTCGTCGCACCTCAAGTGTTGCGGCGGCTCCACCAACGAAGCGAAGCGCCAAAGCGAGGCCGACGAGTACATGGCCTTTCAACGCGATGCGATGACCGAGGGAGGGGCGCTGGACTTGCCGGAAGGGTCGCCCATCTTGTTTGGAGGCGACCTCAACATGGTGGGACTCGCGGCCCCGATCACGACCCTCGAGACGGGGGACATCTTCGACGAGGCGGAATTTGGCCCCGACTTCGCCCCCGACTGGGACGGCACAGGCATGCTGCAAATCGCCGCCATCCAAGCCGACCGCCCCATGGACTACACGTGGCGCAACGACGGCAGTTCCTACATGCCGGGCAAACTCGACTACGCCCTCGTGTCCGACGGGGTTCTGCAGGTGACCCGTTCGCTGGGACTCCAAACCTCAGACATGTCCAGCGACCGCCTCAGCACCTACGGCCTCCTCGCCAACGACACGTGGAACGCCTCCGATCACCTTCCGGTGGTCGTGGACGTCGCCCTGAGTGGGGCACAGGTGCAAGACACCGACCTCGACGGGGTGCCGGATGCCTTCGACAACTGCATCGACTTTCCCAACCCCGACCAGGCAGACTTCAACGGCAACGGGCTGGGGGACTGGTGCGAGGACAGCGACCAGGACGGCCTTTGGGATGCGGACGAGTTGTTTTTTGGGACGGACCCCTTGGTGCAGGACACCGACGGCGATGGCTTGACGGACGGCGCAGAGATGGACGTCTTCAACACCGACCCTTTGAGCAACGATTCCGACGGCGACGGGGTGTCGGATGCCCTCGAGTTGTTGTTTCCGCCGGACACCTCCACCTGTCCCGGCGACCTCAACGGCGACCTGGCCGTGACGGTGGTTGACTTGTTGCTCCTGCTGTCGCAGGTGGGCAACGCCTGCTGAATGCAACGCAGGGTGTTGGAAACCTCCCCATGAGGGAGGGCAGGGGAGGCATGGAGCCGTGTACCTTGGTGTCCAATCAATCCCTGTTTCATGAAACACCTTTTTCTCTCTTTGGCGGCCATGGCTGCCGTGACCGTCGGAGGCTGGGCACAGTGCACCGCGGACTTTGACTTCATGGGTGCCGAGTTTGGCATCAGCCCCAACCCCGCGTTGGGCGAAACGTTTGTCGATGGCACCGTGAACCAATCCTACACGGAAACCATCCACGTCATCATCCCCGCCAACACGGCCGACATTCCCGACGCCCCCATTGAATTGGAATTGGACTCGGTGGTGCTTGACAGCATTTTGCTGATCGGCGAGTTGGGCGAAGCGATGTTGACCACGGACATCGGCTTGGAGCTGTTTCCCAACAACAACGGCGACTCGGGCAACCCCAACGCCTTCCTTGGCGGAGGTCAGTACTGCGCGAACCTCGATGGAACGCCAGACACGGTGGGCGTGTTCACAGGAGCCATTTACACCACGGCTTGGGTGACCATCCCGTTCCTCGGTGCCAACGCCATTCCCTTCCCTTTTGAAGGCTACACGTTGACCATCAACCCCGAGCCCATCCCCGGTTGCACGGACGAGATCGCCTGCAACTACAACGCTGACGCCACCGAAGACGACGGCAGCTGCGAGTACGCTGAGCCGCTCTACGATTGCGACGGCAACTGCCTGAACGACGCCGACGGCGACGGCATTTGTGACGAAGTGGGAGGCTGCACGGACGAGACGGCTTGCAACTACAACTACCAAGCGACCGACGACGACGGCTCCTGTGAATACGCCGCGGACTTCTACGACTGCGACGGCAACTGCCTCATGGACACCGACGGCGACGGCGTGTGCGACGAGCTTGAAGTCGCTGGATGCACAGACCTGACGGCGTGCAACTACGACGAGACCGCCACCGACGACGACGGCAGCTGCTTCTTCGCTGAAGACTTCTATGACTGCGATGGCAACTGCTTGAACGACGAGGACATGGACGGCATCTGCGACGAGCTTGAAGTCGCCGGTTGCACGAGCCCCTACGCCTGCAATTACAACGATGCGGCCACGGACGACGACGGCAGCTGCGTGGTGGTGGGCGACGCCTGCGACGACGGCGACGACGCGACCATCAACGACGCCATCGACGAGAACTGCGAATGCGTGGGCGAGGAGGTGATCGACCATGTGACCCAAGCCTCGTTGGACATGGTGGCCGTGTTCCCCAACCCTGCCTCGGACGTGCTCAACGTCGTGTTGCCACAAGGCCAGGTGTGCCAATTGACCCTGACTTCCATCTCAGGCCAAACCACCCTCTCCACGCAATCCCTCGCCACCGGGCGTGTGGTGTGGGAGGTGTCTGAGTTGCCTGCGGGTGCGTACCTGCTTCAGGTCGAGAGCGACGCGGGCCGCACGGTGCGGCAAGTGATGCTCGGCGCGCGCTGAGAACAGCAACACATAACTCTACTAACCCCGTGCAAGTCAAGTGCTTGCATGGGGTTTTTTGTTAAGTTGACACCACAAACTGCGATCAATGAAAACATTTCGACTCCTGGCAGCTGCGGCTGTCTTGACCTTGGCGTGGACGTCCAGTGACCTCCGTGCCCAATGCACAGAATCCTTGCTGTTCTCGGCCAACTTGACGGCGAACGAATCCTACACGGACAGCTTGTTGCTCGTCGGCGATTTGGCCTCGGTGACGGTGAACTTGGATGTGGTGACTGCAGGGGGGAGTTATCCCTCCGACTTGATGATGTACATCTTCGCTCCCAACGGCGATTGCATCGTGTGGGGAGGCTGGAACGTCGACCCGGAACCTGGATGCACGGACCTCGGCACAGGCACGGGAGGTGCATGGCCCGGCGATTGGAACACCACCGTCGATGGCTTTTACACTGCCACGTTTGACCTCACGCCTTACGGATTGACGGGGGCTGGATACTGGAGCGTGACGGTGGTCAATGCGTACACCTCGTCAAGTGGATCCGACGGCGACTACGAGGTGGTGTTTGAAGGTCCATGCGCAGGGGATTGTCCCATTGAAGGGGCGTGCAACTACAACCCCGACGGACCCAACCCCAACGAAGACGTGTGCTGGTGGCCGGAAGACATTTACGGGGAGGGCTACGACTGTGACGGCAACTGCATCAACGACTTCGACGGCGATTTGATTTGCGACGAAGTGGACCCCTGCATCGGGGAATACGACGAGTGCGGGGCCTGCAACGGTCCGGGTGCCGTGTACGAATGTGGATGCTACGACATCCCTGAGACCGACTGCGACTGCGACGGCAACCAGTTGGATGCCTTGGGCATTTGCGGTGGAACGTGTGCCGCGGACGAAGACGGCGACGGCATCTGCGACGCCTGCATTCCCCCAGACGGCTACTGGCTGGAGGTGGAAACCGTCATGGAGCACGAGGGCGGCGAATTGGACGGCATGACCACGTACCGCGTGAGCTTGGTGTGCGAAAACATCTCCGACTACCTCTACTCGGTGTCGGGCAGTGCGTTGTCTCCGTTGACCCTCAACAGCACGTCGGGCACATGGTGGAACCACCCCAGCAACGCGTCGTGGAACGCATCGGGGTTGGACACGGCCCTGTTGGACACCGAGCCGCTGTTGGCATACGACAGTTTCATGACGATTGGCTCCGACAATGCCGACGGAGGACCGTTTCCTGGGTCGGTGTGGTCGGCGGGCGACCCTCGCCCTGAGTTTGAGCCAGGGGAGGGCAACAACGTGCTGGTCAACTCCGGCAACGGATTGAACTACCTCATCTTCCCAGGCATGGGGCAACTCAACACCCATCCCGGTTTTGCCGGCGACGATTTCCGCGTGCTGGTCCTTCAAATGACCACCATGGGCGACATCCAAGGCCAAATCAACGTCCAAGTCTACCCTGGCGGCCAAAGCGCCAACGCCATCACGACGTTGTTGGAGTACGACTCGTCGTCGTTGTGCTACGACCTCGACCCCTGTGTCGGGGAATACGACGAGTGCGGCATCTGCGCCGGTCCTGGTGCCATCTACGAATGTGGGTGCTCCGGCCCTGAAGAAGGGTTCTGCGACTGCGACGGCAACATGCTCGACGCCGTGGGCGTGTGCGGTGGAACCTGCGAAGCGGACGTCGACATGGACGGCGTGTGCGACACGGAGGAGATTCTCGGCTGCGAAGATGAACTCGCCTGCAACTACAGCGCGGAAGCGACGGAAGACGACGGCTCGTGCGAATACGCGGCGGAGTTCTACGACTGTGCGGGGATGTGCCTGGAGGACATGGACGGCGACGGGGTGTGCGACGCCCTCGAAGTGGCCGGTTGCCAAGACGAGATGGCGTGCAACTACGACCCCATGGCGACCGACGACGACATGTCGTGCACGTACCCCGAGGAGTTCCTCGATTGCAACGGCGATTGCATGAACGACGTCAACGACAACGACATCTG
>WTJL01000098.1 GCA_011524845.1 Flavobacteriales bacterium
ACCCGGCGAGCTTTTTGGCCCAAGAAAAAAGCGTGGTGGAGCAAGCCTGGCCTGGTGACGTGGTGGGCCTCTACGACACGGGCAACTTCAAAATTGGCGACACCCTGACCGAAGGAGAAGACCTGCAGTTCAGAGGCATTCCCAGCTTCTCTCCGGAGATCTTCAAGGAGCTCGTCAACAAGGATCCCATGAAGAGCAAGCAGCTCGAGAAGGGCATCCAACAACTCACCGACGAAGGGGTCGCCCAGCTGTTCATCCGCGAGGCTGGCAACCGTAAAATCGTCGGAACGGTAGGCGAACTGCAATTCGAAGTCATCCAATACCGCCTCGAGCACGAGTACGGGGCCAAATGTGAATTTCAAGCCAAGCCCTACTCGAAAGCGTGCTGGATTGAGTCAGACAACGAGGAGAAGATGTCGGAGTTCCGCCGCATCAAGGCCCAAGACATTGTGCGCGACAAAGACGGTTTGGAAGTGTACCTCGCCCCTTCTCAGTTCATGCTGAACATGGAGATTCAGAATTTTCCTGAAATCACCTTCCACTTCACCAGCGAATTCAAAACGGCACACGAAGAAGGCGCTTGATGCGTTGTACCTTCATCCGCTGATGAATCGCTTGGTGACATGCGCCTTGGGGGTGTGCTTGGGAACGCTGATGGGTTGGACCACAGCCACCGCCCAAACCCCTGAACCCTCCACTCCCCCTGCGACCGAAGACGTGGACATCGTTCAGGTCGTTCAGGTCAGCGGATTGGTGGTCACAGGCGATTCCCTTTCCCCTCTTCCGTACTGCACGGTGTACCGTGCGCGGGACCGCAGGGGCACCATGACCGACGTGCGCGGCTTTTTCAGCTTGCCTGCATTGGAAGGCGACACCCTTGAATTTTCCAGCGTGGGGTACATGACCCAACAAGCCGTGATCCCCTCGGGAAGCGAAATGGGACGCGTCAATTTGGTCCAACCCATGGGACGCGACACGGTCAACATGGCCGACGCCTTCGTCTACCCTTGGCCCAGCAAAGAGCGTTTCAAAAAGGAATTCCTTGCCCTCGGCCTTCCCAACCAAGGCCTTGACCCCGCGTGGGAGGCAGGCATGGACCCCATGGACGTCTACGACCGACTGATTGAAGTCGGACGGGACGGGCAATCCACCGCCACCGATGTGCTGTCCGCTCAGGCCATCCAGGCAGGCTACTCCGGACAGGCCCCTCCCGTCAACCTCTTGAACCCGGTCGCATGGGCCAAATTCCTGCAGGCCCTGAAATCTGGTGAACTCAAGCGGCAATGAACGGCTGGCGCACAGGTTGGTTGATGGCGTTGTGCGCCTGGACACTGTCCAGCTGGGGCCAGGACACCTTCACCTTGACGGGCTCCGTGTCCGACACCCGAGGACAAATGCTGCCCGGCGCGGCTGTGCTGGTGGAGGAAGACATTCGCCTTGGGGTCACCACCGATGCCCAGGGCCGATACACCATCGTGTTCCCGACCCAAGGTCCTTGGACGGTCCGTGCATCTTTTGTGGGTCACAGCTCGGAAACCGCCACCTTGTCCTTTCGCGGTTCCTCCATGCAGAAGCGATTTCGGTTGACGCCTGGCACCAGCCTCAACGAAGCCGAAGTGGTCGGCGACGGCCCCACCGACGTGACGGTCCAAAAGATCGACCCCCGTCTCGCCAACAAGATTCCCACCCCACGCGGAACCATCGAAGATGCCCTGCTGCAAGCGCCTGTCAATTTCACCTCAGAATTGAGCAGCGCGTACAACGTGCGCGGCGGGTCCTTCGATGAAAACCTGGTGTACGTCAACGACATCGAGGTCTACCGCCCGTTTTTGGTTCGTTCAGGACAGCAAGAAGGCCTCTCCTTCGCCAACCCAGACATGGTGGACCGCATTGAATTCAGTGCAGGCGGTTTTGAGGCCAAATACGGCGACAAGCTGAGCTCCGTCCTGGACATCACCTACCGCAAACCGACAGGTCCCGCCACCAGGGTGTCGGCGAGCGCCTTGGGTGCCCAAGTGCAACACGACAACGCGGCCGGGCCGTTCCGAGTGAACATGGGCGTTCGCTACCGCAACAACAGCTACGTGCTGTCCACCTTGGACGAACGCGGCGAGTACGCCCCCACCTACCTCGACGCCCAGACCTACGTGACGTGGGACCCGGACGGCTACGGACCCTGGGAAATCCAGGCGCTGGGGGTTTATGGACGGAACGACTACCGCTTTTTCCCTGCCACCCGGGAAACCAACATCGGGACCATCAACCAAGCCGCACGCTTGACGGTGTACTACGACGGCGAGGAGCAGTCGGGTTACGAGACGGGGTTTGGTGCCTTGGCGTTTGAGCGCAGCACGGAGACCTCTCGGGTGCGCTGGATCAACTCCATTTTCCAAACTGCAGAGCGCGAGTCCTTCGACGTGTTGGGGCAATACTTCCTGAGCGAGCTCGAACGAGACCCCGGGGGAGACACCTTCGACGAGGGCGACACCTTTGGCGTGGGAGGCTTTTTGCAACACGGGAGAAACACCTTGTTCGCTCGGGTTCTCAGCACTGCTGTGAAAGGCAACCTCCTCGCAGGGGACCATCAAATCGAGTGGGGACTGAAGCATCGGTACGAAACGTTCGACGACGTGGTCTCTGAGTGGAATGTGGTCGACAGTGCTGGCTTTTTTGCCCCGCACCCAGCGGACAACCTGGGGTACAACGGCCCTGGTGGCCGACCCGACCAGGCCATCACCCTTCCCTACTACGTGCAGGCCAACAACGTCGTCTCGGCCCACCGAAGCACCGCGTTTGTTCAGGACACGTGGCGTTGGGAGACCGAGGCAGGCCATGTGGACGTCAACCTTGGAATCCGGGCCCACCGCTGGTCGGTGCTCCCCGACCCATGGGCTCTTGCTCGGAACACCCACCTCGTGGGAGGACCGAGGGCCCATGCGTCCTTCACGCCTGCCCAGCAACCGCTGACGTCCTTCCGGCTCTCTGGCGGCTACTACTACCAACCTCCCTTCTATCGTGAAATGCGCGGCTTGGATGGCCTCGTCAAAGACGACGTCGCTCCACAACGCGCCATCCATGCCGTGGCCGGGGTGGACCACCAATTCGAGTCCAAAGGCCGCCCCTTCAAGTTGGTGGGTGAATTGTACCGCAAGGACCTCGACAACCTCATCCCCTACGAGATTGAAAACGTCAGACAGCGCTACTACGCCACCAACAACAGCGCCGGTTACGCCACGGGATTGGACCTGATGCTCAATGGCGAGTTCATCCCGGGCATCCAAAGCTGGCTGCGCATGTCGGCGTTGAAAACGGAGGAGGACCTCGTCGACGACAGCTACGAAGAGTACTACAACGCCGACGGTTTGCGGGTCGTCCCCAATTACCACACCGGGCCTTATGCGGTCATCACCGACACCGTCACGTTTGAACCTGGCATGATTCCGCGGCCAGCCGACCAACGGTTCAGTTTGAGCTTGTTGTTTCAAGACGAGATGCCCCGCAATCCGGACTACAAAGTGCTTCTCAGCCTGTTCTTTGGGTCGGGTCTGCCGTACGGACCGCCTTCCTACAACCGCTACGAAGACGTGCTGCGCACGCCCCCCTACCGCCGTGTGGACGTTGGGTTTTCTCGGGTCATGTTCAGCGACGACGACAAGCGAAGTGGGTTGATCTCGCTGGAGGTCTTTAACCTTTTGGGCATCAACAACACCATCAACCACAACTGGATTCAAGACGTGAACGGCCGGTATTACGCCGTTCCCAACTTCTTGACTGGGAGAAGGGTCAACCTCAAGGTCACCTTCCAAATTTGACCTCCGGGGCACGGCTTCCCTCGCCCTCGCCTTGCCTACACGCAACTGACTGACCGTCAAGAGAAGGGCCTTGGGTGTCGCTCCTTCAAAAAATGCCGCAACAACGTAACCTCTGGGGACCTCCTCGCGTAAGTGCCCGTGTCTGAAACGTTGCAATCATGCGCATCACATCTACCCTATCCCTCGCAGTCGCATTGACATTCACAGTCTCCGCCACTGCCCAAATGTCCACCTACTCCACCTTCGGCACCGCCGAGGCCATGGGAGAAGGCTGTGTGGAATTGACCACCGGTGAGGAAGGCAGCGCTGGCGCCGTTTGGGCCAACGAGCTCATCGATTTGACGCAACCCTTTCACTTGCAAGCCCGCATCAACTTCGGAAGCGTGCCACACGGTGCGGAAGGCGTGGTTTGGGCGTTGTTCCCTGACACCTCCTCTGACACCCCAACTGGCTACGCCGGCCTCGACGTGGCGTTTGGCGTGGAGTTTGACACCCGCGCGCAAATGGAACACGGCGACATTGCCGAGGACCACATTGCCATGATCAACGACGGCTCCTACGTTCACACGGAGGGTCCAGACTCTTTCACTGCAGGCCCTGTCACGGCCGATGTGAACGGCCAAGACGTCACGGACGGTGAAGACCACCTCATTGACATCGTGTGGGATCCCGCAGGACCAGAAATGCGCGTCAGCTTCGATTGCGACGAGCGGCTCGTGGCCAGCATCGATTTGGTGGACGACATTTTCGCAGGCGAATCTTTCGTTCGCTGGGGCTTCACTGCAGAAGCTTCCGATGCCGTCAATGCGGAGCGTGTCTGCTTGACCGGCAACGCCACGGGCACCGACACTGAGGTGTACGCTTGTCCGGAAGCCGCCGTGCAATTGACGGCGGGTGGACTCGACGTAACCGAATACACGTGGGCGCCCAGCAACGCTGTGAGCGACCCCACCTTGCAACACCCCACGTACACCGGGGTGACGGGCGAAACCTTGAGTGTGACTTACACAAACCAATGTGGTGTGACGGTCACCGACGAGGTCCACGTCGTGGTGGAAGAAGTGACGGTGGCCTTGACGAGCGAGGGACAAGCGTTGAACTGCACCAACGGTGGCGTGCTCGTGTGCGAGGCCTCGTCCGCGTTTGGCACGCATCTCGACTACACTTGGTCCGTGAACAACACCGTGGTGGGCCAAGACATGGCCTACGCCATGACCTCCCCAGGGACTTTGGACCTGGAAGTCACCTACCCCGGAACAAGCAGCTTGCTCTGCACCGATGCGATCTCGATGACCGTGGTGATGGACACCATGCGCTTCTCAGCGGATGCGGGATTGCCCGGTACGGTGACCTGCGACACCCCAGTGCTCGAATTGATGGGGACCACGTCCACCTCTTCCGATGCCTCTGTCGCTTGGACCACCGAAGACGGTGACTTTGAAGGAAACACAGACCATGCCTTGGCGTTCGCCACGTCAGGAGGAACGTACACCATGACGGTGACCAACCTCAGCAACGGCTGCACTTCCTCTGACACGGTCGTGTTGTCGGAAGACCTCGAAGCCCCTGAAGTGACCTTGGGCTACATCGACGGAGCACTCGACTGTGTGGTGCGTCAAGTGGACATGGTCGGCACCGAAGTGTTCCCTCAGGAATACACCCCCTTGTTGACGTGGATGAACGCCCAAACCGGCGAGGTGGTGTCCTCTGACTTGAACCCCACCTTCACGGAGGCCGGGTTGTACACCCTTCATGTGGAATTCCTGGAGAACGGATGCGCCACCACGGTCAAGGAGGCTGGCGACGTGTACAGCGACGTGGAGATCTTGGACCTGAGCGAGATGGTGTTGCCCAACGTCATCACCCCCGACAACAACGGCAACAACGACCGCTTCATGCCCTTCGTGCCTGGTCAAGAGGACACCAACGTTTTGACCATGATGGACACGTACCACATCCAAGTCTACAACCGCTGGGGTGACGTGCTCTTCGAGAACGACGGCATGCCGGTTCAATGGGATGGCCGCGCCAACGGCGACCTCGTGGATTCTGGATCGTACATCGTGTCGGTGTCGTACGAAGCCACATGTGGCGGCACGCAGACAGGCGACTTGCGCACCACGCTCGAAGTCATTCGCTGACCCCGATGCGGGCCAAGAAGGTCTGCTCGTCCATCAAAGGAATGCCCAGCTTCTCCGCTTTTTGAAGCTTGCTGGGGCCCATCTTGTCCCCGGCCAACACCAAAGTTGTCTTGGAGCTGATGCTCCCAACAAGCCTTCCTCCGTGGTTGGTGACAGCAGCTTTCGCCTCGTCCCGGGACATGGTGTCAAACACCCCACTGACGACCACCACCTCCCCTTCCAGGGCGTTGCCGAGGGGCTCTTCGACGACCACTTCCATCTGAAGACCGACCGCCTTCAAGCGGTCCAGCACCTCCAAGAAGGCAGGATCTTGAAAATGGGTGGCCACACTGTCGGCCACGATGGGGCCAATTTCTTCCAAGGCCATCAACTCCTCAACGGAGGTGGTCTTGAACGCCTCGACGTGGACGAGGGCGCGGGCCAGATGTTTGGCCACCGTCTCTCCCACGTGCCGTATGCCCAGCCCAAACAACACCCGTTCGAAGGGCACTTGCTTGCTGGCTTCCAATCCCGCCAAAAGGTTGTCCACTGATTTTTGGGCCATGCGCTCCAACGGCAGCAAATCCTCGGCAGTCAAACGGTACAGATCGGCCACATCGCGGATCAGCCCGGCCTCCACCAGCTGCGCCACCGTTTCTTTCCCCAATCCATCCACGTTCATGGCCTTTCGAGAAATGAAGTGGTTGATGCGTCCTCGCACTTGTGCAGGACAGGTCGCAGTGTTGGGGCAATAGTGCTGCGCCTCGCCTTCCTTGCGGACCAAGGGAGTGTCGCACTCTGGACATGCATTGGGGAATTCGATGGCCTGAGAGAACAGGTCGCCAGCCGAGGCGGATGCACCGTCGACGCCCACGATTTTGGGGATGATTTCTCCGCCCTTCTCGACAAACACCGTGTCGCCTTCGCGCAAGCCCAGTTTGGCGATTTGGTCGGCGTTGTGAAGCGATGCATTCTTCACCGTCGTTCCTCCGAGCTGCACGGGCAACAAATCTGCCACAGGCGTGACGGCGCCCGTGCGCCCCACTTGGTATTTCACCCCCTGCAACGTGGTGCTCACCCGCTCGGTCTCAAACTTGTACGCCAACGCCCAACGCGGGCTCTTCGCGGTCATGCCCAGCCGTTTTTGTTGGCTGTATCGGTTCACCTTCACGACCAACCCATCGATCGCGAAATCGAGGTCGTGACGCGCCTTTTCCCAATGCGCCACACTGGCCATGATCTCGTCCACCGTCTGCACCACCTCGAGGGCACGACCCTGTGGGGTTTTGAACCCCCACTCCGCGGCGCGCTGCACCGCCTCGCTGTGGGACGTCACCCCAAGTGCCGTCATCGTGTCGGCATCGACGTTGTAGATCATGCAATCGAGCGGCCGGGTCGCCACAACCGAACTGTCTTGGAGCTTCAGGGTGCCGGCGGCGGTGTTTCGGGGATTGGCAAACTCAGGCTCTCCAGCCTCCTTGCGTTTCTCGTTCAGCGCTTCAAACCCCGGCCATGGGAAGAAAATCTCCCCGCGAATTTCCAATGGATCCGGCGCCCCCGATGCAAGCCTCAGCGGCAGGGTCTTGATGGTGGCCACATTGGCCCGCACGTCCTCTCCTGTGGTGCCGTCTCCTCGGGTCAAGGCCTTGACAAGGGCACCTTGGGCGTACCACAGGCTGATGGCGACGCCGTCGTATTTCAGCTCAATGACAAACTCCACCTCTTCGTCGGGAAGGCCGGCTTTGACCCGCTCCGCCCACTGAGCCACTTCCTCGGCGTTGTAGCTGTTGGACAGCGACAGCATCGGAGACTGGTGGGCCACCTTTTCAAACTTGTCGGTCAAGTCTCCCCCGACACGTCGAGTGGGTGAAGTGGGATCATCCCACTCTGGATGGGCCGCCTCCAGCGCGCTCAACTCTTCGAGGAGCGCATCGAACTCACGGTCCGAAATCGCGGGTTCCGCCAGCACGTAATACCGGTGGTTGTGCGCGTGAAGTTCTTCTCGAAGTGCGTCGATTCGGGCCCGGGCTTCCATGCCCTCAAGGTAGCCCAAGGCAGGCCACCACGTGACGGTCCATGCCTTGCAAATCGCGCAGAATTTCCACGTGTTTCCAACCTCCTGAGGCGACCAACATGTCGGCGACTTCCGCCGCCTTTTCCGTGTGGCATTCCATCCCCAACCATCCTCCCTGACGAAGGCCACCCGAGGCGCACCACGCCTCCAATGCTCGGTAAAACACGAGGGGATTGTCGTCCGGCACAAACAGTGCCACCTCGGGCTCGTGGTCGGTGACTCGGGCATGCAGGGTGTCCCTCTCGGATTCAGGGATGTAGGGTGGGTTGGACACCACCAGGTGGAACGGCTCCGTCGGAGGCGTCGCATTCAGGAGGTCGGCCGATTCGAAAACCACCTCAAGGCCTGTGGACGCCGCATTGCCCGCAGCCATGTCAAGGGCGGACGCAGACCACTCCAAGCCGAGCACCTCCGCCGACGGCAAACGCTTTTTCAGCGCCAACGCCACGCATCCCGAGCCGGTGCACCAATCCACCACCCGGAAAGGGCCTGCTCCTGCATCTGAACTTTTCTGCATCTCGCGGGCCTTGGTGGCCATGGCAGCCACGAGCTCCTCGGTCTCCGGGCGTGGAATCAACACGTCGCCATTCACCTTCAAGCACAGGCCATCGAACCAAGCCTCTCCGAGCACATGTTGGATGGGCTCGCCTTCGTTCAACCGTTCTGCGAAGACAGCAAGGCGGTCAAGCTGCGACTCTGTCCAACGCATGTCTTGGACGATGCGCGTCCCTCTCGTTTCACCCGACACATGGTCGAGCAACCAACGGGCCATGCCCGAGCGCTCCGATTCCTCCACCCGACCGAGCCTTGAGTGCAGCCATGGCGACACGACCGAGTCGACATTGGAGGTCGGCCAAGGCCCCTGCCCCCGCCGATGCACCGAGGTCATGCCTGCCCTTCGTTCACTGCGAGCACCAGCAATTCGGCAGTCGCCCTGTTCGTGGCCAGCGCCACGTTGTGCACGTCGCATTGACGCAACAACATGTTCACGTCTGGCTCGTGGGGGTGCTTGCCCATGGGGTCGCGGAAAAACATCACCGCATCCAAATGGCCTTCCGTGATGCGTGCTGCGATTTGGGCATCCCCACCGAGGGGCCCAGAAGCCAGACGCTCCACGTCGAGACCAAGGGCTTGGATCCGACCGCCGGTCGTCCCGGTGCCCACCAATTCTCGCTGGGAAAACCACGCCTTGTGGCGCTTCACAAATTCCACCAGCTCGTCTTTCTTGCCATCGTGGGCAATCAACGCCACCCGTTTCAATTTCATGACGTGAAAGTACACCTCGGGAACGAGGCACATGTGACCATGTCGTTACGCGTCTGTGGCCATCACGCAGTAGCTCCAAGGACCGAGCGCTTGACCTTCTGACCAGCCGTCGACATCCCCTTCGCCCATCACCACGTTCAACTCCGCCTCAGGCAGGTCGAAAGACACCTGTTGAGGCGCGTCCGAGAAATTGATCACCACCACCACAGCGCTGCCGTTTTTCTCCTTCTTGAAGGCAAAGACATGCTCGTCTGCAGAAGTCTTCAGCACCTCTGGTGCGCCACCAAAGTCGCCGTTCCAAAGGGCTTCGCGGGAATGGTTGAGTTCGTTGAGCGTGCGGTAGAATTCCGTCTTGCTGTACGCGCCCCACTGGACCGTGTCCTTTTCGAAAAACCGAAGGCGCTCTGTGTTGAAGGACTCTTGACCGGAGTACACCAACGGCATGTCGAGCAGCGTGGCTGCAAGCACCCCCATGGCATCTCCCGCGTCACCGTAACGCTCCTCCACCGTGCCGTTCCAGCTGTTTTCGTCGTGGTTTGTGATGAAGCCCATCCGGTACGCGTCGCTCGGGAACCGCTCCGCCTCTTCCTCCAGGTAATCCCGCAACACCTGAACGGGCTCTTTGCCTTGCGCCACTTGGTTGGTCAAGTGGTGGAAGTGCCAACCGTAGCTCATGTCAAACGCCCGGTTGTGGTGGTCGGGCTCTTCCGCTTCCGCCAACATGAAGACGTCAGGATTCACCGCTTCCAGCTGACGACGTGCCATGTCCCAAAACGGAGTGGGCACCTTCATGGCCACATCGCAACGGTACCCGTCGATGCCGCACTCGGCCACCCAAAACGCCATGGCGTCCGCCATGGCTGCGTACAGGCCGTTGTCCACGCCTCCCTCCCAATCGAGCTGGGCAACATCCCACCAGTCGGTGCCGAGGGGTGGCTGAAGGTTGCCGAGGCTGTCCAACAAGTAGTACTCCTTGTGGTCCTCGGTCCAGACGCAATCGAAGGCGCTGTGGTTGGCCACCCAGTCCAAAATCACGCGCATGCCCAATCCATGGGCCGCCTCCGTCAACGCGCGAACGTCGTCGTGCGTGCCGTAGTCAGGGTTGACCGCGTAGTAGTCTTGGACACTGTACGGGCTGCCCAACGAACCGCTCCCAGGCTCCGCGATGTAGTTGTTCTTGTTTTCCCCGCCTTTGCGGTTCACCTCTCCAATCGGATGAATGGGCATCAGCCAAAGGATGTCCACGCCAAGTTCCTTGAGTCGAGGAAGGTCTGGCAAGAAGGCTTCGATGGTGCCTTCAGGCGTGTGCTGACGAAGGTTGACCTCGTAGATGGTCGCGTTTTTGGTCCATTCCGCATGCACCAAGGCATCGGCTTGTTCCGCCGACCCCTTCACCTGGGCGTCGCCAGACGGAGACGGGGTTCCACAAGACGTCAAGGCTGCAGCCAGCACGAAGGCCACAGAGGCCAGAGAAACAGGGAGGTTCAAGCGGGTCATGTTCTTCAGATTTGGACCGCCAAGGTAGGACAAAAAAAGGGGTTCGTGTACAATGCACACCAACCCCTTTTTCAACCGTTTCTCCCCCGTCAGAACAACGAGGCCTGCCCACTGCTGTCGGCAGATTCTGCTGGCGAATTCTGCTTGACCGGCATCTCCTCAGCCGGTGCAGTCGCGGCGGCGGCGTCAGCCGTGTCGCCGTTTCCAGCTTCAGGTGTCTTGGCCTCCTGCTCCCGCTGGGCATCGGCATCCCGGGCCGCCTGCAGTTCCTTTTCGTGCGCCTCCTCGAGGTCTTTCACCGGAGCTTCGAGGCTGACTTCGGTCACCGGGAGGGCACTGAGCTTGTTGCCCAAGGCCTTGACCCCTTTGACAGAGATGAAGCCACGCAAATCCAAGATGTCGTCCTCACGGTCGCGCGTGTGCTTGAAGCGTCGGTTGTAACGAATGCGCACGTGGGGATGGTGAAGCGTGGATGCGACCCACAGCTTGGACTGCTCGTGGTCCCCGATAAAGCCGGTGGCGTTTTTGCTGAATTCCGGCAAGAAGCGCTTGACAAACCACTCTTCTTTTTCTCCTTCGTAGTACACAACGGACACCGGCTTGTCCTCGTCGAAGCGCTCGAGGTGGAGCATGCGTTCGTCGAAGTGCGTGCTCAAGTCGAAGCCTGTGAAGATGTACTCTCCCGTGTTGAGCAAGACCAAAATCTTGTCGTCTGGCTTGAAATCTCCCAGGAACTGGCCGCGGCCATCGGCGTTCAACCGACGCACCGTGTCGTCGTACCACACCTTCCGTGCACCCAGGGTGCTGACGCCGGCCTCTTTGAGTTCAATTTTTCTCACGGCAAACTTGGAGACCAGGTTGCCCCCTGCCCCGCGTCCTTTGATGCCAATGTCGCTGAAGTCCAGGTCAAACTTGACCTTCTTCAACCGCGCCTGGGCCCGCAAGAAGACGGTCACCACTTCCGCCTCCCCGTTGGGGTTGGCGGTGAAGTACAGGATCTTCGATTTGGGCGTGCCCTTGGTGATGGGGTATTCTCGGTCTCGGGTGATGGACGTGACGTTGAAGCGCTTCACCATGCTCCGACCTGTGGCCCCGTCGAGGTAGATGACGTTGTACGTCGTGCGCTTGTCCCCCTTCTTCCACACCGCGGCGTACAGCAAGTCCTTGCCGAAGAAAGCCTTGCTCGACACCTTGCTCACTTGCATGACCCCGTCCCGTCGGAAGACGATGATGTGGTCGATGTCTGAACAGTCTCCGAGCAACTCTCCTTCGGTCCGCTTGAGGCCCGTGCCCACGAATCCTTCTGCGGGGTTCCAGTACAGTTTGGCGTTTGCCACCGCCACCTTGCTGCGGTCGATGGACTCGAAGGTGCGCAACTCCGTTTTGCGTTCGCGTCCCTTGCCGTACTTCTCTTTGAGCTTCTTGAACCAATCGATGGCGTAGTCGGTGAGGTGGTCGAGGTGGTGCTTGACCTTGTCGATGTCCCCTTCCAACGCCGCGATGCGCTCGTCGGCTTTGAAGCTGTCAAACTTCGAAATGCGCTTGATGCGGATTTCTGTGAGACGGGTGACGTCCTCGTCGGTCACCTCGCGCAACAAGTGCTTGATGTGCGGCTTCAAGCCTTCGTGAATGGCCGCAAGGATTTCCTCCCACGTCTCGCACTCTTCAATGTCGCGGTAGATGCGGTTCTCGATGAAGATTTTTTCGAGCGACGCGAAGTGCCACGTCTCCTGAAGCTCGCCGAGTTCGATCTCCAACTCGCGCTTGAGCAAGTGCCGCGTGCGGTCTGCGCTGATGCGCAAGATGTCAGAGATGCCCATGAACACCGGCTTGTCCTCGAACACCACACAACTGTTGGGGGCCAAACTCACCTCGCAGTCTGTGAACGCGTACAACGCGTCCAACATCTTGTCAGGCGACACATTGTTGGCCAAGTGCACCACCACCTCGACTTTGTCGGCGGTGTTGTCCTCGACCTTTTTGATCTTGATTTTGCCCTTGTCGTTGGCCTTGAGGATGCTGTCAATGAGCGACCCCGTGGTCACGCCATAAGGCACTTCGCGCACGACGAGCGTCTTGCTGTCCACTTTGTCAATGCGCGCCCGAACGCGAACGCGGTCTCCACGAAGACCGTCGTTGTAGTTCTCCATGTCCGCCATGCCACCCGTGGCAAAATCCGGAT
>WTJL01000057.1:0-2305 GCA_011524845.1 Flavobacteriales bacterium
CCGGTGCCGTGTACGACTGCGGATGTGAAGGCATCGCCGAGGGTGAGTGCGACTGCGACGGCAACGTCCTCGACGAGTGCGACGTGTGTGGCGGCGATGGCATCGCTGAAGGTGCTTGCGACTGTGACGGCAACGTCCTTGACGAGTGTGGCGTCTGCGGCGGCGACGGTCTGTCGTGTGACGACGGAGAGTGTGTGAGTCTTGTTGGAGGCGATTGTGCTGAAACGACGGGCTCAGTCGGCGCAGGTTCGATTTTGACACTGACTTATGGCGGAGCTGATGGTGATCCTTCTTGGTCCAGCGACGTGTTTGTTGTTGTTACCGATGAATCAGGAAACTGCATCTATTACGAAGGCTACAACGGTTGCGGTTACAGCGCTCCCGGTTGCACATTTGCTGGACAGCTCGGTGTATCCAATGGAAATGCGGGGGAATTCGTTGTGGAGATTGACTGCGAGAGCGGTTTGGAGGATGGTACTTGGACCATCGATCTGAAAGACAATTACAATGCACCGGGTTTTGACGACTTTGAAGTGTGCGTCAGCGGAGAATTTGACTGCGGTCCTGTGGACTGCTGCGAAACGGAGTTGACCTGGAACCAAGAGCTCAGCGACTACACGGTGGAATGCAGCGAAGATTTGCCTGCCTCCTGTGACGAGTTTGCCATTGGCATCGAAGCTGTCAACGAATGCAACGGCTCAACCTACGCGGCCTCTTGCTTGAACTTCGAAAACGACTCCAACGATCCTTTGTGCGTGGCGGAAGCCACCACGGCCAAGCGCGACGCGTCATTGGGCGAAGGTGAATACGATGCAACCGACGCCGCACTTCGCGTGTACGGCTTGTCGGCGTTGGGAGGAGCAGATAGCGACTACTTCGTGGAAGATCCCAGTGCGCCATTGACCTTCACGTACTCTTCGGCCACGGGCAACGCTTTGCTCGAAGGACGTGTCTACTGCCGCGAGAACAGCGCCCAATGGTTCGACGTCTACGCGACGTTCGACGGGGGACAGGTGGCATCTGAATGGTTGGCTGAAGATCCCAACCACGCCCTCTTGATCAACGACGACCCTGAGCAGGAAGGATACCAGCTCTGCGACATCGACGAGGATGAAATCACCGTGTTCACCATGGCTGAGAATTCTGTTCTCATCGGTGGTGGCGACTTGGTTGGTTTCCTTGAGCTCGACCACATGCCAGTGTCTTTGAACAAGCGATTCCAGCTTGGTGAAGGCGCCAATAACCACAACTGCGCCAATGGCTTCGGCGGTTGGTTCAAGTGGGAAGGCACCTTGAACGGCAACGACATGTCCGGGTTGTCCGGTGACTTCGTTTGCGACTTGGGCGATTGCACCCAGGGCAACGACGATCCTTGCGAAGATGCGGTGTCGTTCAGCATCTCAGCCTTTGACTCTGACTGCGGACGTCTCATCTCTGAAACGTTCACGGTCTCTCGTGACGACACCACGCCTCCAACCATCACGGACGGTCCCATGGACGCCACGGTGGAGTGTGACAACGTGCCCGCCATGGCAGGTCCAGACGCCATCACGGCCAGCGACAACTGCGGCGAGGCGGTGACCATTTCAGAAGGCACGGAAGTGCGCTTCGACGGTGCGTGCCCCAGCGAGTACTTCTTGCAGCGTCGCTGGACGGTGACGGACTTCTGCGGCAACGAATCCACTTGGGAGCAAATCGTGACAGTGGAAGACACCACGGCTCCTGAAATCATGGACGCCGGCGATGAAACCGTCGAGTGCGACGGCATGGGCAACATGGCCGCTTTGGACGCGTGGTTGGACAACCACGGTGGCGCGTCTGCCATGGACAACTGTGAGGGCGAGCTCACCTGGAGCAACGACTTCATGGGCTTGAGCGACGACTGCGGAGCCACAGGTTCAGCGATGGTCACTTTCACTGTGACGGATTGCGCGGGCAACAGCTCGTCATCGACGGCGACCTTCACCATTGAAGACACCACGGCTCCTGCCATCACGGCGGAGACCAGCATCACCAAAGATTGCGGCGAATACAGCGCAGACGATGCGTACGGTTCTTTCGCGGAAGATTGTGGCATGGGCACCTTCACTTGGGTCGACGCACCCGTGAGCGGTGGTTGCATCATGCCAGTGGGGGCCTACCTCCGCACGTACACTGCGACGGACGATTGCGGCAACACGAGCATGGCCGAGCAGATCATCACGTTGATCGACGACGAAGCACCGGTCATTGAACCTGCAGCCTCCAACGAAACCGTCGAGTGCGACGGCATGGGCAACATGGCGGCACTCAATGCATGGTTGGA
>WTJL01000057.1:2405-12695 GCA_011524845.1 Flavobacteriales bacterium
TGAACGCTTGGTTGGACAACAACGGCGGTGCCACAGCCTCTGACGTGTGCAGCGGAGTGACCTGGAGCAACGATTTCATGGGCTTGAGCGACGATTGCGGAGCCACCGGTTCAGCGACCGTGACGTTCACGGCGACCGACGATTGCGGAAACGACAGCAGCGTGTCTGCGACCTTCACGATTGAAGACACCACTGCGCCTGTGTTCGACGCGTACACCCCCACCACTGTGGTGGAGTGCACCGACGGCGACGGCGACGACCTCAACTACTTGCCATTGACCGCGCAGGACGATTGCAGCGATGTGACGTACACGGTGGAATCAATGTGCATGTCAGGTGGTTGCTTGTGGACCATCATGCGCATTTGGACGGCCACCGACGACTGTGGAAACAGCACGACGGTGGAACAGTACCTCATGCTCGCCGACACCACCGCTCCTGAGGTGACTGCACCTGCGGATTATACGGTGTCTGCCGACGCCATGGATTGCAGCGCGGACATTTCTGAGGCCGCTGCCGGTTCACCTGAATACAGCGACAACTGTGGCGACACAGATTGCTGGGGCATGAACAGCTTGACAGTCGACTACATGGACAGCGACTGGACGTACACCTGCGATGCGGACGACGACAACGCCGAAGGAACCCGCACCTTGACCCGCACGTGGTCCGTGACGGACCGTTGCGGCAACGTGGGCTACGCCGAGCAAACCATCACTGTGGTGGACGACACGGCCCCCATGGGATCTGTGGCGGACGATTCAGTGGCTTGCGCGTCTTACGACGCAGCGACGGAGTACGGATCCACCATGGAATCGGACAACTGTGATTCTGACGTGGCCGTCTCTTGGGAAGAAACAGCCATTGTGAACGTTGAAGGCGGTGGGTGCTACCAAGTGGAGCGCACGTACACCTGGACCGACGATTGCGGCAACAGCATGAGTGCAGTCCAAACGATCACGGTCTACGACGACGTGGCACCAGAAATCTCTGGCGACATCGAAATCGAGATCGAGTGCTCAGAGTACCCGGACAACAACATCTACATCGACGCGACGGACGATTGCGGTGGGGTGACCATTACTTACATGGACACGGAAGTGTCTGGGGGTTGTGTGCAGCCTGTGGGCATGTACATGCGCACCTACACTGTGACCGACGAGTGCGGCAACTCTTCCATGTTTGAGCAGTTCTTGCGTCTCGTGGACACCACAGCTCCTGTGTTGACCATTCCAGCGGATTACACCATCGAGTGCGACCAGGCCATTGTCTACGACGATGCGTCAGCTGAGGACAACTGCGACGGCGATGTGGCCATTGAGTTGGTCACGGAAATCGTGGAAGGCGATTGCCCGCAGAACTACCAAATCAAGCGCACGTGGACAGCGACCGACGATTGCGACAACGAGAGTACGGCGACCCAAACCATCACGGTTCAGGACACCACCGCTCCCATGTTGAGCATCCCAGCTGACTACACTGTGGAATGCAGCGACGAGATCACGTACGACGACGCCACGGCCACCGACAACTGCGGCATGGTGGAGATCGAGGAAGTGATGGCAACTGTGGCAGGTGACTGCACAGGCAACTACACCATCACTCGCGAATTCACGGCCACCGATGAGTGCGGCAACATGACGTCTGCCACGCAGACCATCACGGTTCAAGACACCACGGCGCCAGAATTCACTTCAGTGCCTGCGGACTACACCGTGGAATGCAGCGACGACATGCCAATGGAGGATGCATCTGCAACCGACAACTGCGGAACGGTGGAAGTGTCTGTGATGTCAGAAACGACTGCAGGCGATTGTGCGGGCAACTACACGATCACGCGCACGTTCACGGCCACCGACGACTGTGGAAACATGAACACAGCAGTCCAAACCATCACGGTTCAAGACACCACGGCACCTGAGATTTCAGGCGACGCGGAGGTCATGATCGCATGCGAGGACTACGACGTCATGACGTCTCACGCTTCAGCCACGGACAACTGTGGTGAAGTGACATTGACGTGGGTCGACGCCGAAGTGAGCGGTGGATGCGTCTTGCCAATTGGCCAGTACGTCCGCACTTACACGGCCATGGACGACTGCGGCAACAGCAGCACGTTCGAGCAGATCCTGACCTTGACGGACATGATTGCACCCACCTTCGATTCGGTCCCAGCGGACTACACCATCGAATGTGATCAAGCCATCGTGTACGACGACGCCACAGCTTCAGACAACTGCTCTGGTGCTGAGGTGACTGTGGAGGAAGAAATCGTCGCTGGCGATTGCCCACAGGGCTACCAGATCGTCCGCACCTTCACGGCGACGGACAACTGCGACAACGCCACAACTGCAACCCAGACCATCACGGTCCAGGACACCACGGCTCCTGAGTTGACGATTCCTGCGGATTACACCGTGGAATGCAGCGACGACATGCCGATGGACGCGGCCTCTGCCACCGACAACTGTGGCATGGTGACGATCGAAGAAGTGCAGGAAATCATCGAAGGTGATTGCGCGGGCAACTACACCATCACGCGTGCCTTCACGGCCACGGATGAGTGCGGCAACCAAACTTCTGCGACGCAGACCATCACGGTTCAAGACACCACAGCGCCTGAGTTCACGTCCGTGCCCGCCGACTACACGGTGGAGTGCAGCGACGAGATGCCCATGGACGACGCCATGGCGTCAGACAACTGCGGTGCGGTGGAGATCACGGTGACGTCTGAAACGACGGCTGGTGACTGCACAGGCAACTACACCATCACCCGAACCTTCACGGCGATGGACGATTGCGGAAACAGCAGCATGGCGACGCAGACCATCACGGTCCAAGACACCACGGCTCCGATGTTGAGCATCCCTGCCGACTACACGGCCGAGTGCGACGAGGAACTCGTGTTTGACGATGCATCTGCCACGGACAACTGCGGCACCGTGAGCATCACGCTGGAAGAAGTGACCTTGGACACGGAGTGTGCCCAGGAGTACAGCATCGAGCGTACGTTCACCGCCACAGACGACTGCGGCAACAGCAGCAGCGCCACCCAAACCATCACCGTGGTGGACACCACGGCACCCACCATCACCGATGCTGGTGGGTTGATGAACGGTGAAGTTGTGGAAGTATGCTGCGAGTCCCTCGAAGGCGGCGTGACCATCCCGGCACCCATCTCCTTGGACATCATGGACAACTGCGATGCCGATGCGTCTGTCTCCTTCAGCGAGGAGTGCGTGGGTGGCAACTGCCCCACGGAGACTGTGGAAAGCTGGTGCGACGTGTTGAACCCTGCTGTGATGGCAGACGGCCAAACATGCGACAACTACGACCTCCACAGCTTGCGTCTCTTCAACTTCGCAGGTTCTGAGTTCTACACCACGGTGGAAGGCCGCGTGGCCAACCACTACGACGGCACCAAGACGTACACCGTCACGGTGGTGTCAACGGAGGACGCCAACGCAGGTTGGGACCTCGAGTTGAACTACGGCGCGTTCATGACGTGGCAGGAGTGGATCGACCAGCCTGGCGCTCAGAGCTACAAGTCTGACTGCGGTTTGGGCGACCACACGACGTGGATGTACACCACCCTCGAAAGCGGTTCAGCTGAGGGCTGGGGCAACTACGCCGGTTCAAGCTTGAGCTTTACGCACCAGCCAGCGTCTGGATACTTCGGATTCCAGCTCGGCGAAGGCGCGAACAACAAGAACGGCAACTACGGATTCAGCCAGTGGATGTACTACACGGGCATGTTTGGCGGCGAGGCTGTCAGCGGCTCAGGTGACATCTTTGGCGACCTCGACTGCTGCTTGGCGTACGACATCGAGCGCAGCTACGTGGCGTCTGATTGCGCTGGCAACGAGACCACGTTCGACTACACCGTCCGTTTGACGGGTGAGGATTGCGAGGAAGGCAACGAAGGCGACATCAGCGACCAAGAAGACACCGAGTTGGTGTCGGTCAAAGACCTCGTGAAAATCGAGAGCCTCCAGCCTAACCCAACCACTGACATGTCGACGTTGACGTTGAGCACCGACGAGGAAGCTGTTCAAGTCCAAGTGATCGTCACCACGATGAGCGGTGCCGAAGTGCTGGACGTGTACAACGGTCCTGTGGTGGCAGGATGGTTCACCACGGTGGACATCCCAGCCAACAACTTGGAATCTGGCATGTACCAGGTTCGCGTGAAGGCGAAGCAGTTCGTCACCACGAAGAAGTTGTTGGTGGCCAACTGAGGTCAACCTCAATGAAATCTGCGGAAAGCCGCCCTTCGGGGCGGCTTTCTTTTTGCCCTAAAGTCCTGAGAGGGAAGGATGAGGGAGGGAGGCGTTCTTGTATAATCCCGTATATGACTTGTAATTATTTGGACATAAGTATTTGGTTATGTTTCTTTGGTTGCCCTGCTCGAACGCGAGCGGTCACTGAATGAAATCTTAATCAATCATTTGATGAAACAACTGTTATCCCTTGCCATGGGAGCGGCTTTGTGGGCCGTTGCCATGCCGTCGTCCTTGGCGACCTCATCTGGCGTAGAAGACCCCTGCTCAGACGATTGTCCATTGGTTTGGACCCAAACCCTGTCGGATTCTTCTGTCGAATGCATCGACGATTTGCCGACCACGTGTGAGGAGTATTTGTCCTATGCAGAAGCCGAAGGGCTGGCCGCCATCAACGCGTGCACCAGCCAAGAAGTGGCACTTTCTGTTTGCTTTCCTCTCGCTTCAGGGAGCGAAGCCCTGGACGTTGAAGTGTGTCAAGCCACCACGGCCAAGCGGGACGCTGCCTTGGCAGAGGGGGAGTACGACGCCAACGACGGAGCGCTTCGACTGTATGGGTTGAGCGCGATGGGCCTGGCCGATTCCGATTACTTCGTGGAAGACCCTTCGAACCCTTTGACGTTCGAGCACGCTGCCGACAGCCGCAGTGCGCGATTGACAGGAACCGTGCATTGTGTGTTGAACCCCAACCAAATCTTCCATGTGGACGCCCGTTTTGTCAACGAAGACAACGCGGCGGATTGGTTGGCTGAAGACCCCAACCATTCCTTGTTGATTGCCGACGATCCAACGCAGTCCGGATTCCAAATGTGCGACGTGGACACGTCGGCCATTTCAGTCTTCGACATGCAAGTGTTGAGCCGATTGACGGGCGCAGGCGACTACGAGGGCACGTTGTTCTTAGACCACATGCCCATGTCGTACTCCAAGCGCTTTCAGCTTGGCGTGGGCGCCAACAACCACAACTGCAACCAGGGATTTGGCGGATGGTTCCGCTGGGAAGGGGAGTTGAACGGCGAAGACGTTTCCGGATTGAGTGGAGACATTGTGGTGGATTTGGAATGCGGCACCAACGATGCAGAGTGCGACGAATACGCCCAATTCATCTTTGAGGCCATCGACGAGTGCGGCCGCATTTTGTCCCAGCTCATCACGGTGGAGCGCAACGACGTGACCCCTCCATCCATTGTGGACGGTCCCGCCGACATGACGGTGGAGTGTGGAAACGTTCCAGCCATGGAGGGCGCCGAAGCGATTTCGGCCACGGACAACTGCCCTGGCGACTTGGACATCACGGACGGCGAGGAGATCCGCTACGATGGGGCTTGTCCTCAGACTTACATCTTGGAGCGCCGTTGGACGGTCACGGACATTTGTGGAAACGCAAGCGTGCACGTGCAGGTGGTTCAAGTTCAAGACACCACCGCGCCTGAATTGACCATTCCAGCCGACTACACGGCCGAGTGCAGCGATGCCTTGGTGTACGACGCGGCTTCTGCGTCCGACAACTGCAGCGAATTCACCTTGGAAGAGGTGGAAGCGGTGTTGGAAGGAGATTGCACAGGCAACTACACGATCACGCGGACGTTCACCGCCACGGATGCTTGTGGCAATGCTTCGACCGCGGTTCAGACCATCACGGTGGAAGACACGACGGCTCCTGAATTCGCTTCTGTTCCCGCCGACTACACGGTGGAATGCAGCGACGACATGCCGATGGACGCCGCGAGCGCCACGGACAACTGCGGTCCGGTGACCGTGACGGAAGAAGTGGCCACCACTCCCGGAGGCTGTGCAGGGGAGTACATTCTCACCCGCACCTTCACCGCGACAGACGATTGTGGCAACAGCGCCACGGCTCAACAAATCATCACGGTGGTGGACACCACTGCCCCTGAATTCACGTTTGTTCCAGCGGACTACACAGTGGAATGCAGCGACGACATGCCCATGGAGGATGCTGCCGCCACCGACAACTGCGGAACCGTGGACGTGACCGTCATGTCTGAAACGACTGCGGGTGACTGCCCAGGCAATTACACCATCACGCGCACGTTCACCGCCACAGACGACTGTGGAAACCAGAGCGAGGCCATCCAAACCATAACGGTGGAGGACACCACCGCTCCTGAGTTGAGCATCCCTGCCGATTACACGGTGGAGTGCAGCGACGACATCGCGTACGACGAGGCGAGCGCCATCGACAACTGCGGTGAAGCGGACATTGCCGAGGTGACGGAAACGATTGCGGGAGATTGCACTGGCAATTACACGATCACCCGTGCCTTCACCGCCACGGATGAATGCGGAAACAGCACGACGGCCACCCAAACGATCACGGTGCAAGACACCACCTCTCCAGAATTCACGTTCGTTCCTGCCGATTACACGGTGGAATGCAGCGACGACATGCCCATGGAAGATGCCATGGCCTCCGACAACTGCGGCACCACTGACCTTTCTGTGGCGGCAGAGACCACACCAGGCGACTGCGCTGGCCATTACACCATCACCCGCACGTTTACGGCGGTCGACGACTGTGGCAACAGCAGCCAAGCCGTTCAAACGATCACGGTGGTGGACACCACGGCACCTGAGATTTCCGGTGTCAGCGAAGTGTTGATTGCATGCGAAGCGTACGACGTGGCCGAGGGCTTTGCGTCTGCCACGGACAACTGCGGCGACGTGTCGCTCACTTGGGAAGACGCTCAAGCCAGCGGTGGATGCGTGTTGCCCATTGGACAGTTTGTTCGGGTCTACACCGCTACCGACGATTGCGGCAACAGCAGCACGTTTGAGCAAATTTTGACCTTGACGGACGATGTCGCGCCAGTGTTCGATTTCGTGCCAGCAGACTACACCATCGAGTGCGACCAGCCCGTGGTGTACGAGGCAGCCACTGCCGTGGACAACTGTTCAGGAGCTGAGGTGACGGTTGAGGAAGAGATTTTGCCTGGCGACTGCCCGCAGAACTACACCATCCAGCGGACCTTCACGGCCACAGACAATTGCGACAATGCCTCCGAAGCGGTTCAGCTCATCACGGTGCAAGACACCACCGCTCCTGAGTTGAGCATCCCTGCGGATTACACGGTGGAGTGCAGCGACGACATCGTGTACGACGAGGCGAGCGCCACCGACAACTGCGGCTTGGTCAACCTCGACGAAGTCATGGAGACCATGGCGGGCGATTGCACGGGGAACTACACCATCACTCGCGCGTTCACCGCCACCGACGAATGTGGCAACAGCACCACGCTCACCCAAACCATCACCGTCCAGGACACCACGGCGCCTGAGTTCACCTCGGTCCCCGCCGATTACACAGTGGAGTGCAGCGACGAGATGCCCATGGAAGACGCCATGGCGATGGACAACTGTGGAACCACGGCCATCACAGTGGTGGCAGAAACCACGGCGGGCAACTGCACAGGGAACTACACCATCACGCGCACCTTCACGGCAGTCGACGACTGTGGAAACAGCAGCCAAGCGGTCCAGACCATCATGGTGCAAGACACCACGGCCCCAACCATTGAGGGAGACATTGAAGTGGTGATGTCCTGCGAAACCTACGACGCCAGTGTGGCGCACGCCACGGCCTCTGACAACTGCGGCGACGTCACCTTGACATGGGTGGACAGCGAAGCAAGCGGCGGTTGCGTCTTGCCGATTGGGCAATACGTGCGCCTGTACACGGCCACGGATGACTGTGGCAACGCCAGCACCTTTGAGCAGGTCTTGACCTTGACGGACGATGTGGCACCTGTGTTCACGGAAGTGCCCGAGAGCTACACGATCGATTGCTACGACCTCCCCACTTACGGAGACGCGGCAGCCGAGGACAACTGCTCCGGTGTGTCGTTGAGCTTTGAGGTGGACACCGTTTGGAGCGATTGCCCCGCGACGTACGACATCGTTCGCACGTGGACGGCGGTGGACAACTGCGACAACGTGTCGACGGCAGTCCAAACCATCTCGGTGGTGGACGAGGAAGGTCCTTGGTTCACGTTTGTGCCAGAGGACTACACGGCCGAATGCGACGAGGAGCTCGTGTACGAGATGCCTACGGCGGAAGATCACTGCAGCGAATTCACCATTGAAGTGGCCACGGACACCTTGCCTGGACCATGCGCCGGCAACTACGTCATCTTGCGTGAGTTCATTGCCACCGATGCCTGCGGCAACGTGTCAGAGACCACGCAGGTCATCATGGTCGAGGACACCACGGCCCCCGTATTCACCATGATTCCTGAAGACTACACGGCAGAATGCGACGCCGAGCACCCCATGCTCGATGCAGAAGCGATGGACGCTTGCGGATCAGTCAGCCTTAGCCTTGACACAGACACCGACTACAACGGATGCTTCTCGTCCTACACCATCACCCGGACGTGGACGGCCACGGACGACTGCGGCAACAGCAGCAGTGCCACGCAGGTGATCACGATTGTGGACACCACTGCACCTGAATTCACGCTGGTTCCCGCGTCGTACAGCGTGGAATGCACCGACGAGGTGGTGTACGAGAACGCCACCGCCGCCGACAACTGCGCTGGGTTCTCGATGGAATTGGCCACCGATACGGTGTTCAGCGACTGCGACAACGTGTACGACATCGTTCGGACGTGGACCGCCACGGACGGTTGTGGCAACGTCTCCACGGCGAGCCAAACCATCTCTGTGGTGGACACCACGGCACCCCAGTTGTTGAACACGTGCGGCTTGATGAACCAGGAGGTCATCGAGGTGTGCTGTGAAGCCCTGAACGGTGCGGTGAGTGTGCCAGCGGCATGCGACATCACCTTCGACGACAACTGCGGACAGGAAGCGTCGATGACGTTGGTTGAGACCTACAGTGGCGAATTTGCCCCCACCGCAGAGGTGGACCGCTGGTGCGTCATCACAGAGCCCCAGGCCTTGGCCGACGGGGAGATGTGCGACGGATTTGCCCCTCATGGCGTGCACCTGTTCAACTTCCCACGGGGAGAGTTTTACAACACGCTCAACGGCACGGTCGCCCACCTCGTGGATGGCACGATGACGTACACCATGGAAGTGGCTTCAGCGGACAACCCCAACGGTGGCTACACCATTGTGTCTGAGTTCTCGGCGCCCATGAGCTGGGACGAGTGGATGGCGCAGCCTGGCATGCACAGCTACAAGTCGGATTGCGGTTTGGGCGACCACACCACGTGGGAATACGCCATGATGACGTCAGGAGAAGCCACCGGATGGGGGGACTTCGAAGGCGACAGCTTCACCATGATGCACCAGCCTGCCAACGGATACTTCGGATTCCAGATTGGAGAAGGAGCCAACAACAAGAACGCCAACTACGGCTTCAGCGGGTGGTTCTACCTCTCGGGCATGGTGGATGGCCAAGCCATCAACTCTTCAGGTGACTTGTTTGGCGAGCTCGATTGCTGCCAGCCTTGGACTTTGGAGCGCGCGTACACTGTCACCGATTGTGCCGGCAACGTGTCAACGTTCACGTACGAAGTGCACGCCACGGGTGTGGGCTGCGAGGCCGAGGACGAAGGCGGCATCTCGGAAGGAGAGGACATGTCTTTGGTGTCTCCAAAGGATCTCATTCAAGTGCTCAACCTTCAGCCCAACCCCTCCAATGCGGTGGTGAACCTTCAGCTTCTCGCCGAAGATGTGGGCACGGAAGTGACCGTGATGTTGATGGGGGTCACCGGAGAAGAGGTGATGTTCATCTACGAAGGCATGGTGTGGGCTGGCATTCCTGAGAATGTCATGTTCGACGTGTCGGACGTGGACGGTGGTTTGTACCACATCCAGGTCACCGCGAAAAACTTCGCGACGTCCAAGAAGCTCTTGGTCGTCCACTGATCAGAAACACTGTGGAGAAGCGGGGTTCGCCCCGTGGATCTGTTTGAAAAGGAGAAGGGCACCCTGGGAAGGGTGCCCTTGTTTTTTCCAGGACTTTGGGGGTCAGCTCTTGCGCTCGCGGACCTTCTTGTACAGCCGAACGGCGAACGTCAAG
>WTJL01000201.1:0-9033 GCA_011524845.1 Flavobacteriales bacterium
ACGCCGTGGGCGACATTTATGTCGGCCGCGTCAGGAAGGTCATGCCCAATTTGAATGCGGGCTTTGTGGACGTGGGTCATGGGAAGGATGCGTTCCTTCACCACTCAGACTTGGGTCCACAGTTCAAGACGCAGCAGATTTGGGTCAAACGCGTGATGTCTGGCAAGCAGCCAACGTCGGACATCAGTCAATTCAAACGCGAAGAAGACATCGACCGCAAGGGGAAGATGAAGGACTACGTGTCCGCGTCTCAACTTGTGTTGGTTCAAGTCGCCAAAGAACCCATCAGCACCAAGGGCCCCCGGTTGACCGCAGAGGTCAGCTTGCCAGGCCGCTACTTGGTGCTGGTGCCGTTCAGCGACAAGGTGAGCTTGTCTTCGCGCATCAAAGGCGAAAAGGAACGGAACCGTTTGAAACGCCTCATGCAAAGCATTCAGCCTCCAGGGTTTGGGATCATCGTGCGAACGGTGGCCGAAAACAAAGGGTCGGCCGATTTGCACAGCGACCTGGAAGACTTGGTGTCGCGCTGGAAAAAGCTCTACGACAACTTGAAAAGCGCCAAGCCCGGCAAGCGGGTCTTGGGCGAAGTGAACAAGGTCAGCGTGGTCATGCGGGACGTCATGACGCCGGATTGCAAGACGATCCACGTCAACGATCCTCGCGTGGCGGACGAGGTCAAAGAGTTCCTAGTCGGAAGCGGAAGCGGAGACGAGAGCATGGTCAAGGTCAGCCGCGCCAAGGATTTGTTCAACGCCATGTCCATTCACCGCCAAATCAAGGCGGCGTTTGGACGGCAGGTGAACCTGCGGAGCGGGTCGTACTTGGTGCTTGAGCAGACGGAAGCGATGCACGTCATCGACGTGAACAGCGGTGGACGAAAGAAGGGCGCTTCAAGCCAAGAAGAAAACGCCCTCATCACCAACCTCGACGTGGTGGAAGAAATCGCTCGACTCTTGAGGTTGCGCGACATCGGGGGCATCATTGCCATCGATTTCATCGACATGGCCAAGCGCGAGCACAACAAGCAGCTCACCGACGCCATGAAAGAGGCGATGAAGCGCGACAAGGCCAAGCACAACATTTCTTCTCCAAGCCGTTTTGGGGTGATGGAAATGACCCGCCAACGCGTTCGGGACGTGGCCGAAGTGGCCACCCAGGACGCCTGTCCGGCCTGCAACGGTTCAGGCAAGGTGGAAGCCAGCATCCTCATCACGGAGCGGATTGAATCGGCCCTCAAGTATTTGGCCGAAGGGGAAAACCGCACGCGCATGACGCTCATGGTGCACCCCATGCTGGAGGCCTACCTCACGCAAGGCTGGTGGAAGTCCATTCGTCGACAGTGGCAAAAGGCGATGGACATCAAGTTGGCCATCGAGTCGAATTCCAATTTGGAAATCCTCGAGTACCACATCCACAACGCCCTGGGGGAAGAGATCACCCCCGATTGACGGATTCATCCCAAGGGCCTGCGGGTCCTTGGGATGGATGTGTCATCCCCCTCGTTGAGGGACCTTCAATTCTTTCGGATAGCAGAGAAAGCTCTTTTCCACCGGACGGCTGAGCATTTGCATGTGCAGGTGGTCGTTGGCCTCTGCAAAATCGCGCACGGAGCCGTCCTTGTAGAGGACATGGATGCCCTTGGGCACATAGGCTTTGTTGTCGATGCGGGCGTTGCTGACCAAATACTGCGCTTCTTCTTGGGTGAAGCCGAGCGCCGCCGCGGTGGCGTCCACACGCTCTGCCACGTCGGCTTCTGAGAACGGCTCGGGCCTCAGTTCAATGCGGAACAGACCTCGGTCGAGAAGCCGTTGGCTGAGCAGGGCAAGGACGCGGTCCTCGTGGTGGCGCCAAGATTTCATCGCCACGAAAATGTCGCTGTCGTCCAATTCGCAGAACCGCTCGAGAACGTCCGGGTCGGCCAAAAACTTGGCACGGTCGAGGTCGTCGTGCAGGAACAAGGAAAGGGCAGGAGAGGCAAACACGGGGACGCCTTGTCTGGCGAGGTGCTTGGCGCGGTTGAGGACGAGCATCAGCATGTGCTCGGCGCTCAACACGGTTCGGTGCAAGTACACCTGCCAGTACATCAAACGGCGCGCCACGATGAACTTCTCAATCGAGTAGATGGCCTTCTCCTCGATGCAGAGCTGGCCGTCCACAACGTTCAACATTTTGAGGATGCGTTCGCTGCCCACCTTGCCTTCGGTCACCCCGCTGTAAAAGCTGTCTCTGGCGAGGTAGTCCAGCCGGTCCATGTCCAGTTGGCTGCTCACCAACTGGTGGAGGAAGGGCTTGGGGTGGTGGTCGTTGAAGATTTCAATGGCCAAATCCAAGGCGCCGCCCATCTCGTCGTTCAACCGGCCCATGATGAGGGCGCTGACGTCTTCGTGGTGCACGCCTTTCACGATGCTGTGCTCCAGGGCGTGGCTGAAAGGCCCGTGCCCCACGTCGTGAAGCAGGATGGCGAGGCAGGCCGCTTCCGCTTCCGCCTCGGTGATGGCCACGCCTTTGTTCCGGAGGCTGTCGATCGCTTCCTGCATGAGGTGCATGCATCCCACGGCATGGTGGAAGCGGTTGTGGACCGCCCCGGGATAGACGAGGTGGGACAGCCCCAGTTGCGAGATGCGACGCAGGCGCTGCATGTACCGGTGGTCCATGAGGTCAAGGGCCCGTTCGTGGCGAAGGGTGACAAACCCGTAGACCGGGTCGTTGAGAATTTTGTGGCGGTTGACCGTGCTCATCCAAATACGAAGTCGGGCGTCTCGACGTTACTTTGCCGTCAGGCGAGTGCAACGGCGAGAGACGCCGCAAGATACGCGCCGAGCCAACGCCTCGAAACGGGCGTGGCCTTCGAATGCAAACCGCAATGGGACGACCACAGATTCTTTGGGCTGACGACGAGATTGAGTTGCTGAAACCGCACATCCTTTTCTTGAACGAGAAGGGCTACGACGTGACGGGGGTGAACAGTGGCGTGGAAGCCTTGGACGAGGTGGAGGCAAGGCCCTTCGATGTGGTGTTTTTGGACGAAAACATGCCGGGATTGAACGGCATCGAAACGTTGCAGCGCATCAAGGACAAGCACCCGGACGTGCCGGTCATCATGATCACCAAGAGCGAGGAGGAGCACATCATGGAGGAGGCCATTGGCTCCAAAATCAGCGACTACCTCATCAAGCCCGTCAACCCCCATCAAATCTTGTTGTCGGTTAAGAAAATCCTCGACAACCGTCGCCTTCAGGGGGAGCAAGCCCAGTCCACGTACATGCGGGAGTTCCGAGAGTTGGCCATGAAGCTCGGTGGGCGCATGAACGCCGACGAATGGTCGGAAGTGTACCGCCGCTTGATGCACTGGCACACCACGCTCGGCGAGTCGGACGACCGGAGCATGTTGGAGATTCTCGACAACCAACATGCGGAGGCGAACCACCAATTCGTGCGGTTCGTGGAGGACCACTACGAGGCGTGGATGACGGGCTTGGAACAGGGGCCGACGATGTCGCACAACGTGTTGCCCGAGAGGTTGCCTGCGGCGATCGAAGGGGCCGAGGGCCGTCCTGTCTTTTTGGTGGTGATTGACAACTTGCGCTGGGACCAGTGGCGGACCATTTCCCCGTCGCTCCGTCCCAAATGGAACGTCGTCGAAGAGTCCACCTACTACAGCATGCTTCCGACGGCCACTCAATACGCGAGGAACGCGCTGTTCGCTGGGATGACCCCCGGCGACATCGCGCGGTTGATGCCTCAATTGTGGATTGGAGAGAACGAGCAAGGGTCCAAAAACGCCCACGAAGAAGCCCTTCAGGAGCGGTTGTTCAGCCGTTTGGGCGTGCAGGGAAAGACGTCTTACCACAAAATCACCAACCTCCAGGCTGGCAAGCGATTGGCCGACAAGTTCCACGAACTCAAAGGTCAATCGGTCATCACGGTGGTCTACAACTTTGTGGACATGCTCAGCCATGCACGGTCCGAGATGGAGGTCATCAAGGAACTTGCGGACGACGAAGCGGCGTACCGCAGCTTGACCCATTCTTGGTTCCAACACAGCCCTTTGAAGGACATGATGGACGCGATGGCCGCCATGGGCGGACGCATGATCTTGACCACGGACCACGGCACCATGCGCGTGGACCATCCCGTGGAAGTGCGCGGCGATCGCGAGACCAACAACAACTTGCGCTACAAAGTGGGGAAGAACTTGGGGTACGACGCCAGCGAGGTCATGGAGCTCAAGCATCCCGAGCGGGTGGGCTTGCCCAAGCCCAATGTGTCCAGCAGCTACATTTTTGGGAAGGGGAAAGACTTTTTGGTGTACCCCAACAACGCCGCGAAATACACCAAGACCTTCCGAGACACCTTCCAGCATGGAGGGGTGAGCATGGAGGAAATGATTGTGCCATGGGTCGTCTTGGACCCCAAAGGAAGTTGAGATGTCCACATTGACCGAGGTGAAGCGCTGGGAGGGTTTCCGGCTGGAAGGATTGAACGACGTGGCCCATGACTTGGGCCAAACGTTGCCTTTGCATGGCGTGGTGGCGATCCACGGGGCCATGGGGGCGGGCAAAACCACCATGGTTCGCCGGTTGCTCGAGGTCTGGAATGTGGAAGAAGAGGGCGCCAGCCCCACGTTTGGGTTGGTGCACCACCACACCGTCGACCGAGGCTCGGGTCCGACCGAGGTGCGACACATGGACCTGTACCGGTTGGAAAACGAAGAGGAGGCAGAGCGTTCAGGCATTGCAGAGATGCTGACAGACGCGGTCTTGAACCTCGTCGAATGGCCCGAACGCATTCCTGGTTTGATGCCGCCCGATGCCTGGTTGTTGCAGTTGGTGGTCGAGGACGACGACAGCCGAACATGCATTTTGTCGCAGTTGCGAGACTGATTCAACGGGCCTTGGCTATTTTGGGGCCGCATGGATTCAGGACGCAAAGCCATCAAGGCCCTCGCCCGCGAGGCCGCCCTTCTTCCCCAAGAGGAACTGCTGCAGGCCAAACAAGGCCACGCTGAGCTCACCATTGGCATTCCCGCCGAAACGAGCTTGCAAGAAAAGCGGGTGGCCCTCGTGCCTGAAGCCGTGGCGTTGTTGGTCGCGCACGGGCACCAGGTCTTGGTGGAAACCCAGGCCGGCGCGGAGGCGCAATTCTCCGACAACGACTACAGTGAGTCGGGCGCACGCATCGTGTACGACCGCCGTCAAGTGTTTCAAGCGAACATCGTCCTCAAGGTCGAGCCGCCTTCGCTGGAAGAGGTCGAGTTGATGGGTGTGCGCCAAACGCTCATTTCGGCCCTTCAGTTGAGCGTCCAAAACGAGGGGCTTCTCGAAGCCCTCAGCGCCAAGAAAACCACCGCCATTGCCTGGGACTTTGTCCAAAACGAAAACGGCATTCAGCCCTTGGTTCGCGCCATGGGAGAGATTGCGGGCAACACGGCCGTGCTTTTGGCGGGAGAATTGATGGCGAGCAACAGCGGTCAGGGCACCATGTTGGGCGGCGTCAGTGGCGTGCGTCCCAGCGAGGTCGTCATCCTTGGCGCAGGAACAGTGGGGGAATACGCCACGCGTTCGGCGCTGGGACTCGGTGCAAGCGTCAAGGTCTTCGACAACTCGGTGCACCGGTTGATTCGGCTCCAAAACGCGGTGGGTCAACGGCTCTGGACGTCGACGCTGCAACCCTCGGTTTTGGAAGAGGCCTTGCGCACGGCGGACGTTGCGATTGGCGCGGTTCGGGGTTATGGATCGCGCGCACCCATGCTCGTGAGTGAGCCCATGGTTGCCGGCATGCGGGACCGCTCCATTGTGGTGGACGTGAGCATCGACCGCGGGGGCGTCTTTGAAACGTCTCGCCTGACGAGCCACGAGCGTCCGACCTTCATCGAGTGTGGGGTCATCCACTATTGCGTGCCCAACATCCCGTCACGAGTCGCACGGACGGCGAGCAAGGCCCTCAGCAACATCTTCGCCCCCATGCTGCTCGGCATCGCAGGTGAAGGAGGCGTGGTCCCCGCCATCAAGGACCGCAATTTGATCGCCACGGGGGTGTACATGTTCAACGGCACCCTCACGCACGAGGAAATCGCCTCGGAGCGCAGCATGCCCTGGAAGCCCCTTGATTTGTTGGCGGCCACGCTCTAAGCGTGCGTCCCTGGTCCGGTCCTTTACGCCTTGAGCGACTCCCCGGAAGCCTTGCCCGTCAGGGTGGCCTTGATTTCGTGAAGCTTCATGAGCGCCTCAACAGGGGTGAGGTGGTCGATGTCCACCTCCATGATTCGGTCTCGGATGGCCTCCAAAGAGGGATCGTCCAGCTGGAAGAAACTCATTTGAATGCCTTCCTCCGGCAGTCCGAGGTTGGACACGTCGGGCGTGGTTCCCGTCGGTTGTTCGCCACGCGCAGCTTCCAAGGTGGCGAGCACTTCCTCGGCGCGGCGCACCAAGCCGCGAGGCATCCCGGCCAGCTGGGCCACGTGAATGCCAAAACTGTGGTTGGAACCGCCAGGCGCAAGCTTGCGAAGGAACACGATTTTGCCGCCCATTTCCTTGACGCTCACGTTGACGTTCACAATCCGTGAAAAGCGCTGGCTCATGTCGTTGAGCTCGTGGTAGTGGGTGGCGAACAGGGTGAGTGGCCGCGTGGATCCTGACTCGTGCAGGTGCTCTGCAATCGCCCACGCGATGCTGACCCCGTCGTAGGTGCTTGTGCCCCGTCCAATCTCGTCCAACAGGACCAAGCTTCGAGAGGTGAGGTTGTTCAAGATGGCCGCCGTCTCGTTCATTTCCACCATGAACGTGGACTCGCCACTGCTGATGTTGTCTGACGCACCCACCCGTGTGAAAATGCGGTCCAGAATGCCGAGGTCGGCGGATTTGGCCGGGACGAAGGACCCCGCCTGGGCCATGAGGGAGATGAGCGCTGTTTGGCGAAGCAAGGCGCTCTTTCCCGACATGTTGGGGCCTGTCACCATCAGAATCTGACGGTGCTCAGGATCGAGTTGAACGTCGTTGGCCACGTAGGTGTCCCCGACGGGCAATTGTTGCTCAATCACGGGGTGCCGCCCTTCGGAAATCTGAATGCCTTGCTGCTCGCTCATCCTCGGCCGGGTGTACCCCAGGTCGGTCGCAGATTCTGCGTGGCTGGCCAGCATGTCGAGCAACCCCATCGCCCTAGCGTTCGCCATCAGGGGCGCCACCTCCGACACACAAGCTGCAACGAGCGCGGCAAAGGCGGCGTGTTCGAGGGATTCGGCCTCTTCTTTGGCGTTGAGGATTTGGGATTCCAGTTCCTTCAACTCTTCGGTGATGTAGCGCTCTGCTTGGGTCAGGGTTTGCTTGCGGATCCAGCCTTCGGGGACTTTGTCCTTGTGCGCATTGCGGACCTCGAGGTAGTAGCCAAACACGTTGTTGAAGGCGATTTTCAGTCCGGTGATGCCCGTGGCTTCTGCCTCTCGATCGCGAATGGCGTCCAACGCTTCTTGGCTGTGAAAGGCCAAACGCCGCACCTCGTCCAGTTTGTCGCTGACGCCCTCGGCGATGACTTCACCTTTGCCAATGGCGGCGGCGGGTTCGTCCACCAATTCTTGGTCCAGCCGCGCGAGCAAGGAGGAGCACGGAGAAAGTTGCTCGAGGTAGGGCAAGAGGGCATCTTCGCCCGCGGTGGCGTCGGCGACGCGTTGCACGGCGTGAAGTCCCCGTCGCACATGCCCCATCTCTCGGGGATTGATGCGGCCTGAGCTCGCTTTGGAAGTGAGCCGTTCCAAGTCCCCCACCGAATCCAAAATGCCTCGCAAGTCGTGCCGCAAGCTCACTTCTTCTGCGAGCCTGGCCACCGCTTCGTGCCTCGCCTCGATGGCCTTGAGGTCCGTCAGTGGGGCCACAAGTGAACGGCGCAGGGCACGGCCTCCCATGGGCGTGCACGTGCGGTCCAAGACGTCCACAAGCGTCGTGCCGTCGGGATGGTTGGGGTGGAGAATCTCGAGGTTCCGGACCGTGAATCGGTCCAGCCACATTCCTTCGTCGGGACGCAAACGCCGGATGCCTTGAACGTGGTCGAGCTGTCGGTGATGGGTCGCCTCCAGGTAGTGCAGGACCGCGCCTGCGGCGACGGTCGCCAAAGGCGCGTCGTCGAGTCCAAACCCCTTCAACGTGCCCGTGGCGAATTGGCCGGCAATTTGGTCGGTGGCGTGGGCTTCAGTAAACACCCAGTCGTCGAGTTTGGTGCGCGGAACGTCGTCCCCAAACAGGGCCCGCACGTCCCCTTCACATTGTCGGTTGACGAGCCACTCCTTGGGTTCAAGACTTCTGAGGATGCGGTCGATCCACCGTGCGTCTCCTTCAGCGGCCTGGAACTCCCCCGTGCTGAGGTCGAGCAAGGCCAATCCCACGGCTTTGGGCGTCCAGTGAATGGCGGCCACGAAGCGGTTGGCTTTGCTTTCGAGGACGTGGTCGTGCATCACCAAGCCCGGGGTGACCAGTTCGGTGACCCCGCGTTTGACAAGGCCCTTGGCTTGTTTGGGATCTTCGAGTTGGTCGCACACGGCCACTTTCAGGCCCGACTTGACGAGTTTGGGCAAATACGTGTCCAAACTGTGGTGCGGGAACCCGGCCAGCTCCACCTCGGAGGCGCTGCCGTTTCCGCGCTTGGTGAGCACAATGTTCAGCACCTTCGCCGCGGCCACGGCGTCCGCCCCAAACGTTTCGTAAAAGTCCCCGACCCTGAAGAGCAGCACGGTGTCCGGATGCTTGACCTTGATCCGGTTGTATTGCTTCATCAAAGGGGTTTCCTTGCCAGCCACGTCGTTCGTTTTGAGGGTTGTTCCCCAAGGGGAGGACCTCGAAAGTAGCTTGGAAGCCTCGGAGCGGCCCCACGTGCTGGGGGTCCGTTATTCACAAGGGGTTCACACCCTCAAAAGTCGGCTGCGGGGCCGGTCACCACTGGGAGGCCTTGTCGCTCCCATCCGGAGATCCCATCTTCGAGGTTGTACACCTCCTGATGGCCTGCGTCGATCAGTTCTTGGGCGGTCAGCCCACTGCGTCCCCCACC
>WTJL01000201.1:9133-12687 GCA_011524845.1 Flavobacteriales bacterium
AAGTGGGACAATCAATGGGCGCATGGTCAGGATGCTTTGGCGTCCGCTGCAGGTGCATCGGGTGTGTCAAACGATTCGTGTTGGGCGTCGATTTGGGCCTGCGCATACTTGGCCGTGACCTTGAGCGATTTGGTGCCGCTGCCAGGCAGGTCAAACATGGCGTTGCGCAGGATGACCTCGCAAATGCCGCGCAAGCCACGTGCTCCGAGCTTTCGGCTGACGGCATGGTCCACCACCAAGTCCAACGCGTCCGACTCGAACGTGAGCGCGATGTCGTCCATGGCGAACAGCTTGGTGTACTGACGAATGAGGGCGTTTTTGGGCTCGGTCAGGATGCGGCGCAAGGCATGACGCTTCAAAGGCCGAAGGGCGGTCAGCACTGGAAAGCGACCGATCAATTCAGGGATCAGGCCAAAGGCACGCAAGTCGGAAGGGTCGACGTACGCCAAGGCGTCGTTTTCGTCCACCACTTGTCCCGCTGTCGCGTAGCCAATGGTGCTCTTGCGCAAGCGACGCGCCACAATCTTTTCCATGCCCGCAAAGGCACCGCCGCAGATGAACAAGATGTTTCCGGTGTTCACGGTGATGAGCTTCTGCTCGGGGTGTTTGCGTCCCCCCTGGGGAGGCACTTGAACGTCCGTTCCCTCGAGCAACTTCAGCAGCGCTTGTTGCACCCCCTCTCCGCTCACGTCGCGCGTGATGCTGGGGTTGTCGCTCTTGCGCGCAATCTTGTCGATTTCGTCGATGAACACGATGCCTCGCTCAGCGGCTTGGACGTCGTAGTCTGCGGCTTGCAACAGGCGAGAAAGCACGCTTTCCACGTCTTCCCCGACGTAGCCAGCCTCGGTCAACACCGTGGCGTCGGCGATGCAAAAGGGGACGTCAAGCATGCGGGCGATGGTCTTGGCCAACAGCGTTTTTCCCGTCCCCGTTTCTCCCACGAGGATGACGTTGCTTTTGTCCAATTCCACCTCTGAGGCGTCGTCCGTGTTCTTGTGGGTCAACCGCTTGTAGTGGTTGTACACGGCCACACTCAACGTGCGCTTGGCGGCTTCTTGGCCAATGACAAAATCGTCGAGGTAGGTCTTGATTTCGGCGGGTCGACGCAGGGTGAAATCCAAGGCGGTGGAGGCGCCTCCCTTGGCGGTGGCTTCCTCGAGCACAATGGCTTCCGCTTGCTCGACGCACCGGTCACAAATGTGACCGGTGGCGCCGGCAATGAGGATGTCTACCTCGTCTTTGCGTCGGCCGCAAAACGAGCATTGGATGTCTTTGTCGGACATGGGCGTTCGTTCAGTTGTGAGCCCTTGAAATTAGCAAGAATCAGCTCGGACGAACCAAGACTTCATCGATCATGCCGTAGGCTTTGGCTTCTTCGGCAATCATCCAGTAGTCACGGTCGCTGTCTTCCCACACCTTGTCGTAGGTCTGGCCGCTGTGCGTGGCGATGATGTCGTAGAGCTCCTTCTTGAGCTTTTGGATCTCGCGTGCCGTGATTTCAATGTCGGATGCTTGTCCGCGCGCACCGCCCAAGGGTTGGTGAATCATGACGCGGCTGTGCTTCAATCCCGTTCGTTTTCCGGCTGCACCGCCGCACAACAGCACGGCACCCATGGACGCCGCCATGCCCGTGCAGATGGTCGCCACATCTGGGCGGATGTACTGCATGGTGTCGTAGATGCCGAGGCCTGCATACACGCTTCCGCCGGGGGAGTTGATGTAGATCTGGATGTCCTTTCCGGGATCGGTTGACTCCAAGAAGAGGAGCTGGGCCTGAATGATGTTGGCGATGTAATCGTCGACCCCGGTGCCGAGGAAGATGATGCGGTCAGCCATCAAACGAGAGAACACGTCGACTTCCCGGAAGGGCATCGGACGTTCTTCAATCACCGTGCGCGTCATGTTGTCTGGACCCGACACAGGGCTGTGCGTGGCCGAGATGTAATCTTCGACGGTGTGGCTGCTCATGCCGTGGTGGTGCACGGCGTACTTCAGGAATTCTTTGCGGTTGTTCATGGTGTGATTCTTAAGGCCAAATTACGCCCCACACACTCCACCCCCGGCCCCTCTGGCCCGGGTTGTTCACAACTGTTGGGGTAGAATCAACGAACCTCCGCAGCGAGCTTTCCAAACTCGTCGAAGCTCACTTGCTTCTCTGAAATGGTCACCCGCGTCTTGAGGTCGTCCACCACTTTGCGCTCGACGAGCACATCGGCGATGCGGCGACGCTCTTTCTCGTCGTTCAGTACGTTTTTCGCCACGTTCGAAAGGGTGTCTTCGTCCATGGGCATGCCGTACTGAGCGTATTGGGCACCGACCATGCGTTTGGCCTCGTCCTCCAACTCGTCTGCAGTGACCTTCAGGTCAATGGCTTCTGCCACGGTCTGCTGAAGGATTTGCCAGCGCAACGACTCTGCGTAACCAGGGTACTCTTCCTCGACCTGTTCAGGGGTCAAAGGGTTTTCGTTGGTCAGCATGATCCAGCGCTTCAAGAAGGTGTCGGGCAACTCGACCTTCATGTGGTCGATCAAATCGACAACGAAACGGCGGCGGAACACCCACTCGGCGTCGCGATCAAAATGACCGTCAAGGTCTTGCGACACACGCTCGCGGAAGGCCTTCTCGTCGGTCACCACTCCTTCGCCGTAGACTTTGTCAAACAACGATTGGTTGATGTCGTGAGGCTCGAGGCGCTTGACCTCCTTTACCGTGAATTTGAAGTCGCCTGTCAGGTCGTGCACCTGCTCGTGAGAGATGCCCAACATGCGGCCCAAATCGTCGTGGCCGCGGCTCACCTTGTGGGGGTCGACGGTCACTTCTGAGCCAGGCTCCAGACCGATGAGGGCTTTTTTGGTCTTCTTGTCTTCCACAAACTCCACGCTGATGGTGCTGTCGCTTGTGATGCCTCCTTCGAGCACGTTTCCGTCTGCATCCAACTGAGCGAACGCGCCCACGAGCATGTCGTTGTCCGCGCTCTTGTCAGGGTCGGTCATTTTTCCGTGGCGGCGCTGCAAGTCGGTGACCTGACGGTCAATGGCCGCCTTGTCCACCTTCACTTTGTGACGGGTGAACTTGGCCTTTTTGCCAAAGTTCAAATCCAACGCTGGGGCGAGGCCCAGTTCGTAGTGGAAGGTGAAGGTGTCGGGGTTGTTCCAATCGCCGGCATCTTCCTTGTCTTCGCTGGGAATGGGGTTGCCCAAGACGTTCAACTTGTTCTCCTGGATGTGGGCCTGGAGTTGCTCGCTGAGGAGCTGGTTGAGTTCTTCTGCCAACACGCTTTGGCCGTACTGCCGCTTGATCAGCTGCATCGGCACTTTGCCCTTTCTGAATCCGGGCATTTGGGCGTTTTTCTGGTGGCGCTTCAGGCTACGTTCCACGCGGGGCGTGTAGTCTTCTGGAGCGAGGGTGACGGCCAATTCAATGCGAAGGTCGTCGAGGGCAGTCTGAGAGACGTTCATGGGGCAGTGGTTGTGTTTGCCGATTTGGGTTCCCCGAAGTGGTGCGGGTGGAGGGACTCGAACCCCCACGCCGAAGCACCAGATCCTAAGTCTGGC
>WTJL01000193.1 GCA_011524845.1 Flavobacteriales bacterium
TGGACCGCGACCCGCGCGGACCTGGTGTTTGGCTCTCATTCAGAGCTCCGTGCCTTGGCCGAGGTGTACGGCAGCGCCGACGCAGAGGACAAGTTTGTCCAGGATTTTGTCGACGCATGGACCAAGGTGATGAACCTCGATCGTTTCGATTTGCTCGCCACCCGCTGAGTCACATTCGCATTCATGAACCGGCGCCGGGGCTTTGCTCCGGCGCTTTTTTTGGACCTCGCGTCAAGGGGTACATTTGTGTCATGCATGCAAAGGCAATGAGGACGGCGAACGCTTGTGCGGCAAGCTTGTTGATGTGGAGTTCCATGGTGGCTGTGGCCCAAACGCCCATGACCGTAGAACCCGTCGCCCAAGATTTGACGGTGCCATGGGACCTTGTGTGGGGACCAGACAACCACATCTGGTGCATGGAGCGGACCGGCCGCATCACGCGCATTCACCCGGACAACGGCTCGGTGGAGGTGGTGCACCAGTTGGAGGACGTCTTCCAATCGTGGGACAACAGCGGGGCACATTCCATGATTCTGCACCCAGACTTCCCCCGCACGCCTTACATCTACGTCAACTACACCCATTCAGAGTTTCGCGGTCGGCTGTCGTGTCTCCGCTACTCTGTGCAGCACGGGCGTGTGGTGGACGAGGACATCTTGATTCCAGATTTTCGCGGCAACACCTCCCACAACGGCAGCCGCATGCAGGAGGGACCCGATGGGTACCTGTACATGACCATGGGCGACGCCTACAACGACATGAGTTCGCAGGATGAGACGTCCCTTTCAGGCAAGGTGCTGCGCATGGATTGGGCTGGACAAGCCGCGCCCGACAATCCGTTTGGCAACCGGGTGTTCAGCACCGGTCACCGCAATCCGCAAGGCTTGGTGTTCTCCCCGGAAGGCCGGCTGTATTTGTCGGAGCATGGCCCCGCAACCGACGACGAGGTGAACCTTGTAGAGCGAGGCCGCAACTACGGGTGGCCGCTGATTGAAGGGCCTTGCGACGACCCGGAAGAGGCCGCGGCATGTGCGGAGTTGGATGCGGTGGATCCGCTTGCTGCTTGGACGCCCACGTTGGCGCCTTGCGGCATGGAGTACTTCGACCACCCGTCGCGTCCAGAATGGCAAGGGTCGTTGTTGCTGACCTTCTTGAAAAAGCAGCACCTGCGCATCCTGCATCTGGACGAGACAGGCACTGCCGTGACAAGTCAAGACAGCGTGTTGTACCAACAACATGGCCGTTTGAGGGACGTCTTGGTGGCGCCCAACGGTCGGGTGTTTGTCGCGACGAGCAACCGAGAAATCAACGGCTGGCAGTTTTTGGCCGTGGACGAGGATGACCAAATCTTCGAACTGGTCAACCCCGACTTCGACTACGAGCCGTTGACGCCTGTGGAGGATTTGGAAGACCTGTACTTCTTGCAGCTTGCCGAATTCCCTCAAGACCATGGCCTCGTGTTTCCTCAACCCGCCAAAGAAGGGGTGACCATGTTCCTGCCTGAAGAAGTTGAATCTGTGACGGTGCGATTGTTTGACGCGTCTGGACGCTTGGCCATGGGGGCAGAACCTCATGCGTTGGCCCAACCGGGCATGTTGCACGTGTGGTTGGGCGATGTCCGTCCGGGGATGTACGTGATGGACGTCCGTGCGGCAGACGGATCACGATGGACGTCCAAGGTGCTTGTACAGCGTCACTGATTCAGGGGCGAAGGTCTGTTGCCCAAACCACAAATTCCTCGTCCGACAACGTGTGCAAGAAGGCCACCAAGTCGGCCTTGTCTTGGTCGGTGACGGTGCGCGGACGCACCCGTTCGTCTTGGTTGGGGTGGCCTGTGCCGCCTGACACGTAATGGTCCACCACGTCTTCCAGCGCAGGAAGTGAGCCGTCAAACATGTAGGGAGAGGTCAGCGCGACGTTCCTCAGGGTGGGCGTTTGGAACGCCCCAATGTCGCTGGAGTCGAAGGTGAGTCGGTAGGCACCCACGTCGTCGTAGTTGGCGTAAAGTCCGGTGTTGTGGGTCTCGAAATCCGACAGGAGCACCCCGGAATGGCAGCTGTTGCATTCAAGGCTTTCGAACACGTCGAGGCCCCGCAGTTCCGCCGCGTTCAGGGCAGAGGCGTTCCCTTGCAACCACGCATCGTAACGCGATCCTCCGCTGATGAGGGTGCGTTGGAAGGCGGCAAGGGACCGGGTCATGACATAGGCGTCAAACCCGCGTCCAAATCCACACTCTGACCACGATTGGTACTGCTCGTCTTGGGAAAGCTCTTCAACCAGCGCCACCAAGTCCCGGTCAAATTCCATGGGGTCCTGAATGGGCGCGAGCACTTGCGCTTCCAAGGAAGGAACGCCACCTTCTCTGTGAAAGCGAGGTTGCCACGCCCCATTGACGAGCGCAGGGGCGTTGCGCACCCCCTGAATTCCCCCGGTTCCCAAGGACACCCTTGAACTGTCGGCAAACGCCATTTCAGGGACGTGGCAACTTGCGCAGCTCAAGGCCCCGTCGGCCCCAAGCCGTTCGTCAAAAAAGAGGTGGCGTCCGAGTTCCCATTTGGCCTCGTTCATCGGATTGTCCTCGGGTTCGATGTAGGTCGGGAAATGCGCCGGGACAGGCCGAACATCGTCCACGGCAAACGGAGGCTCTTCAGGGGTGCACGCTGTCCACCACGCCCCCAAAGCCAGGGCGCACACGACGGGGGAAGAGAAGAAGCGTGCCATAGTTGAGTCGAAAATACATCGCCGCAGGGCGCAGTGGGGTTGCATCCGGGAGGGCTGCTGTAATTTTGGGCGTTCAACCGCACGCCATGTCTCAGAAACCGCACGCCATCCTCTACGTGTTCCAAGTCAAAAAAGGCGAAGAACAGGCCTTTGAATCGGCGTGGGCCGACGTCACGAAGGAGATCCACGAGAAGTGTGGAAGCCTCGGGTCGCGGCTGCACACATGGGTCGGCGGCACCTATTGGGCCTACGCGCAGTGGCCCAGTCGAGAGGCGCTCGAGAACGCGCAGATCGAGGGGCACGAGACGTTGATGGAAGCCCGCAAGCGCATGGTGGAAGCCTGCGAAAGCATGGAGGTGTTTGGAGAGGGCAACATTGTCCACGACCTCTTTGTGA
>WTJL01000070.1:0-10376 GCA_011524845.1 Flavobacteriales bacterium
CGCAAGATCATGATGGACACCCGCGACCGCATCGAAGAGATCGGGAAGCAGCGGGACGCCAATGGCGGCAAGTGGGAAGGAGACGGCAAGACCTTGTTGGGCAGCTACATCACGGAGGAAGAACTTTGGGCATGCACGTCTTGCCAAGCCTGCGTGCAAGCATGCCCCGTCAACATCTCCCCCATGGGCATTGTGCTCGACATGCGCCGCAGCTTGATCATGGAGGACAGCAAATCGCCAGAGTCCATCACGTCCATGTTCAACAACATTGAAAACAACGGTGCGCCATGGGCCTTCCCTGCTGCAAGCCGTGGAGATTGGACCCAAGAATCCTGAACCATGAGCACGTTTCAAGTTCCTACATTGGCGGACATGACCGCCCAGGGCAAGACCCCTGAAGTGTTGTTTTGGGTGGGATGCGCTGGCAGTTTTGACGACCGAGCCAAGCGCATCACCAAAGCCATTGCCCGCATCCTCCACCATTGCGAGGTGCCGTTTGCCGTGTTGGGCGCGGAAGAGAGCTGCACAGGCGATCCCGCCAAGCGCGCTGGAAATGAATTCCTGTTCCAAATGCAGGCTGCGCAAAACATCGCCGTCCTCAACGGCTACGAAGTGAAGCGCATCGTCACGGGTTGCCCCCACTGCTTCAACGTGCTCAAGAACGAATACCCCGAGTTGGGCGGCACCTACGAAGTGATGCACCACACACAATTCATTCGCGACCTCATCGACCAAGGCCGATTGAAGGTGGCCGACGGCAACCCTTTCAAGGGCCGCCGCATCACCTTCCACGACCCGTGCTACCTCGGACGTGGAAACGGCGAATACGCTGCCCCAAGAGACGTGTTGTCCACCCTCGACGCCGAGCTCGTGGAAATGCGCCGTTGCAAGCAGAACGGCTTGTGTTGCGGAGCCGGTGGGGCCCAGATGTTCAAAGAAGCCGAGAAAGGCAACCGCGAAGTCAACCACGAACGCACCGACGACGTCCTTGACGCCAACCCGGCCATCGTGGCCACGGGCTGCCCCTTCTGCAACACCATGATGACCGACGGCGTGAAAAATGCCGAACGCGAATCGTCCATCGACGTCAAAGACATCGCCGAACTCATCGCCGAGGCCGCGGACCTCGTTCCCTCGAACTGAGTGATCTGCGAACGACCTGAATACTGATTGAACCAACACCTACATCATCTCCATGCTTCTTGAAGGAAAAGTGGCCATCGTGACCGGAGCGTCACGTGGCATCGGAAAAGCCATTGCGCAACAATTCATCGCCCAAGGCGCCAAAGTCGCGTTCACGTACCGCAGCTCGGCAGAAGCCGCAGCCGCCCTTGAACAGGAACTGAGCGCCGGTGGCGGCACCGTCAAAGGCTTTCAATCGGACGCCGCGAGCATGACCGACGCCGAGCGTTTGGTGGGCGAAGTCGTGGACGCGTTTGGCACCGTGGACATTGTCATCAACAACGCAGGCATCACCGACGACACCCTGCTCATGCGCATGACCGAAGAGCAATGGGACCGCGTCATCAGCGTGAACTTGAAAAGCTGCTTCAACTTGACGAAGGCTGTGATGCGCACCATGCTCAAGGCACGTGCGGGGTCCATCGTCAACATCAGCTCAGTGGTGGGTGTGCAAGGCAACGCAGGTCAGGCGAACTACGCCGCCTCGAAGGCTGGCATTCTCGGGTTCACGAAGTCCGTGGCGCTCGAACTCGGCAGCCGCAACATTCGTTGCAACGCCATTGCCCCTGGCTTCATTGAAACCGAGATGACCGCCAAGCTCGATGCAGACACTGTTCAAGGCTGGCGCGATGCCATCCCCCTGAAGCGCGGTGGAACACCAGAAGACGTGGCCAACTTGTGCGTCTTCTTGGCCAGCGACATGAGCGCCTACATCACCGGCCAAACCTTGAACGTCGACGGCGGCATGATCACCGCCTGATTCGTCTCCTCCCGTCCTTCCCCATGGATGTCTCCAACCTCATCGTCCAGGCCCAGCCTTGGCAGTGGGCCGCCCTCGCGGGCATGGCCTTGGGGTTGACCGCATTGCTGTACGGATGGGGCGATGAACGGCCCAAACCCACGTGGCTTCTCGCCCTTCTGAGGGCGGCCGTGCTGGGGACACTTGGGTTCTTGTTGCTCAGCCCCATGCTGCGCAGCACAACGGAAACGCGTGAGTCTCCTGTGCTTCCCGTCCTGGTGGACGCCACTTCGAGCCAATGGCTCGGAGAAGACAGCACCGCACGGCAGCAGGCCTTGGCCGCCTTGGTGGCCCAACTGCCCGGTTGGGGTGACACACCGGGATGGGAGGTGAATCTCTTTTCTTTTGACCGGGACCTCCACCCCGTGGAGGGAGAATGGGCACCTCAAGGCAAACGAACGGACCTCGGATCGGCCTTGGAATCGGTTCGCGACCGCTACGTGCATCGCAACGTGCCCGCGGTGGTGGTTGTGACCGATGGTCGCGCCAACCGCGGTCCAGACCCAGAATTTTCTGCGGAGCGATTGGACGTTCCCCACGTGTTCATCGGCACAGGCGACACCTCGTTGGTCACCGACCTCGAAGTCTCCAAGCTCAGGCTCAACGAAGTGGCCTACCTCGGGAACGCCTTTCCCGTGGAGGTCACGGCACAAGCTCGTGGCGCAAAGGGGGTGCCGATGGTGTTGCGTTTGGCCTCCGGAAACAAGGTCTTGGAGACCACCACCTGGACGCCAGAGCACAACCTGAGCAGCACACGCTGGACGGTGCAGGTGGATGCCGACAAGGCCGGCCCCATGCCGCTGACCGCCACCCTTGCGCCTCAAGGTGCATGGACCCAACGGGAAGTCACCCAGCAAAACAACCGAAAGCGCGCCACCATCGACATTCTCGAGAGTCGGCGCCGCATTCTGGTGGTGGCACGCGCCCCCCACCCCGACGTAGCGGCCTTGCGCAATGCTGCGGAAACCAATGTGCACCAAGAAACCGAGGTGGTGTGGGTGTCCGACTTGGACGGCAACGCCTCCCTTCCCACACACGACGTGCTCGTGTTGCATCACGTCGATCCCGCCCTGCTTCCTTCCGGTGTCACGGATGCCATTCAAAAAGGGCGTGCATTGTGGGTGCTTGGCGGGGCCAGCACCACCTGGAACGACTGGGACCTGAATGTGGTGGGATTCCAACACGCTGCCGAACCTCTGGTGACCGAATCCCAAGGACACAAGGTGGCCTCGTTCGATCCCTTCCCGTTGCCGGCCGACTTGGAACGCATGTTGGCCCTTTGGCCTCCTTTGGCATGCCCTACGGGCGCCTACAACCTCACCCCAGCCTTGGTGCCTGCGTTACTTCAACAAGTGGGGCCTGTGGCCACAGACTGGCCCCTTTGGGCAGTGCGAGAGGGCGACGACCGTCGCGTGGCGGTGACGTTGGGCGAAGGACTTTGGCGCTGGCGGATGCAAGACCTGGTTCGTCACGACGGCGAAAGCCAAGCCTTCGATGAACTCGTGAACCGTACGTTGCAGTACCTCAGCAGCCGGGACGACGTCAAGCGGCTTCGCATCTCCGCCCCAGAGCGCATCGACGAAGACGTTCGCTGTCAATGGGTGGCTGAAGTCTACGACGTCTCCCTCTCCCCCACGGTCGATGTCGATGTATCGTTGACCTTGACCCCAAGACGTGGCGAAGCCACAGAACATCGGTTTGTGGAAAGCCCCCGCGGCACCGATTTCAACCTCGACTTGGGCATGCTTCTGCCCGGGGTGTACGATTGGCGCGCCTCCTGCACCCAAAATGGCGAGCCGCTCTCCCAACGCGGAACGCTGGTCGTCAATGCCGTTCAAGCAGAGGCGAGCCTTGTGCCTGCCAACCATGGGTTGCTTCAGCGTCTGGCCGACCGGACCCAAGGGTTGTTCTTGGGAACCCTTCACACCGACGACGATGTAACTGCACTCACCGCGTCGTGGGAGGCCTTCGCCTCGGCCACCCCTGCCCAAGACGTGGTCCACAGCTCGTCTGAAAGGCTGCCGTTGCACGCCCAACTTTGGCTGTTGATCAGCCTGCTGACCCTGCTGACGGCCGAGTGGGCCATTCGCAGGGCAGGTGGAGGCCGCTGACACCATGTGAAGAGACGTCAATGCGTCGCCGGGTCTCTTGCTTCAAGGTTATCTTGGACGCATGAACATGTCTGCTTCTCCCGAGGACCGTCGACGCTTGCGCGGCATCCTCCTTGCCCTTGTTGTATTCCTCCCCGTGGTCATGCTGTGGGGCTCGTTGACCGTGACTGTTCCTTCGGGACATGCGGGCTTGACCTTCCACACGTTTGGAGAAGGGGTCGACCCCAATGAAGCTCCCCTGAAAAGTGGCTTTCACTTCAAAGCGCCTTGGAACAAGGTCTACGAATACGAGATTCGCCAAACCGAGCAGATGGAAGCCCTTGAGGTGTTGAGCTCCAACCTTCTCAAGATCAACATGGACATGACCGTGTTCACCCAGCCTCAGTACGAAAACCTGGGACGGCTGGAAATCGAGCGCGGCCGCAACTACGAGGAAAAGGTCATCCGCCCAGCCATGCGTTCCGTCGCCCGGGAAGTCATTGCGAAATACCTCCCTGAAGAGTTCAACACCACCAAGCGCGAGCAAATCCAATTGGAGATCAAGAACCAACTCGCGATGAAGCTCGCAGAGAACTACATCCAGCTCAACGACGTGTTGATTCGCAACATTCAACTGCCCACCACGTTGGAGCAGGCCATCGAGCGCAAACTCCAACAAGAGCAAGAATCCTTGGAGTACGAGTTCCGTCTTGAGAAAGCCCAAAAAGAAGCCGACCGTCTGCGCATTGAAGCGGCAGGCATCCGCGACTTCGAAGAGATCATTTCCAAAGGCCTCAGCGACAAACTGCTCAAGTGGAAAGGCATTGAGGCCACCAAGGAAATCGCCAAAAGCAACAACACCAAGATTGTGGTGGTGGGCGGCGGCGACGACGGCCTTCCCCTCATCCTCGGAGACAACTGAACAACCCCAACCTCAGGGCATGACGCCCTCGAAAAAAAAGGCGCCATGTGCGCCTTTTTTGATTCTCCATTGTTTCACCCCAAAGGCAGCATGAGCATGCCATGGCCCCAAACGCAAACGACCCGCCACAGGGCAGGTCGTTGTGCTTGGGGACGTGCCCCTGGATGCTCGCGCTTACTTCGCCTGAAGCACACCGAGCTCTTCGCCACGCTTCATGGCCGCCAACACACCGATCTTGCTGATCGTGCGAATGGCCTTGGCAGACACGCGCAAAGTGACCCAGCGGTCTTCTTCAGGAATGTAGAAGCGCTTGCGTTGGAGGTTGGGGTAGAAACGACGCTTGGTCTTACGCTGTGAGTGCGAAACGTTGTTTCCCACCATCACTTTCTTCCCGGTAATTTCACAGACGCGGCTCATGGCTCTAATTTTTTAGGACTGCAAAGAAACAACTTTTTCGTCATTCATCCAACCCTTTTGCCCCTCCTTCTCTCAAGGCGTGGTAAAGATGGGTCAAGACCTTGCGGGACGCGCGTTGCACGATTCGTTCGCGTTGGGACCCAAACCTGTGGCACCAGGCCGCCACCCCGTCCGGACCTGCCACAGCCATCCACACCATCCCCACAGGTTTCTCAGGGCTTCCACCGGTCGGTCCTGCCACGCCTGAGGTGGCCACCGCCCAGTCTGTGCCAAGGCGTTGCTGGGCCCCGAGCGCCATGGCCTTGACCACCACCTCACTCACCGCGCCATGGCGTTTAAGGTCCTGGGGATCCACACCGAGCTGCCCCACCTTCACCGCGTTGTCGTAGGCCACCACCCCGCCCCACATGGCGGCACTTGCGCCCGGGACCAACGTCAACATCGAGGACACGCGACCGCCTGTGCACGATTCTGCCGTACTCAACGTTTCGCCACGCTCCTTCAGGACGGTCAGCACGGCCTCAGGGAGGCCGGAATTGCCGCGTCCGATGACGTGCTTTTGGGCCAACGTCACAAACGCGTCGGCTTCGTCTCGAAGCAAGGCCGCGAGGGCGTCTCGCCGATGAGATGGCCCCTGAACGCCCACCCGAACCTTCACCTGTCCCGGCGAAGGGAGATAGGCCAACGACACGCCCTTCTCAGGCAAGGCACCCTCCCACTCCGCCACCAATTGGGCAAGCGAGGACTCCCCGATGCCTGCGGTGACGATGGTCTCGTACAAGGTGGTCGGCACGTCAAAATGCGAGCGAAGTCGAGGCAAGACCTCATGCGTCATCAGCCCCTCCATCTCGTACGGAACGCCTGGCATGCTGACCACGACCTTCCCTCCAGGACGATCGAACCACATGCCGGAAGCCGTGCCAAGCGGGTTGGGAAGAACCGTGCAGTCCTTCGGCAGCATGGCCTGCAGCCTGTTCACCTCCAGGAAGGGCACATTGCGCGACTCGAACCAGGCCTGAATCTTCGCGGCAATGTCGTCGTGCATGACCAGTTCCGTCCCAAAATGTTGGGCGAGCACGTGTTTGGTGAGGTCGTCTTTCGTGGGGCCGAGCCCACCCGTGATCAGCACCACTTCCGCCTCGGCGAGCGAACGGTCCACGGCCGTCCGAATGGCCGCGGGCTCGTCCGAAAGCGTCACCACAGACGTCACCCGCCATCCCTCGTCGGTGAGCTTCTGCCCCATCCAGGCGGCGTTGGTGTTGACGGTTTGGCCAATCAGAAGTTCGTCGCCGATGGAGAGAAGGTGAACACGCATGGATGCAAAGATGAGGGAGGGCACAAAAAAAGCGGCACCGAAGTGCCGCTTTCAAAGCCGTTGTGGGTGTGACTTACTGCACGGCCAAACGCACCACAGTGCGCTGCGTGCCTTGGGTCAACTCCACGAAGTACATGCCTGGGGTCAAGCCACGCACATCCATGCGCTCCACGAGGCCCGTGGTCGTCCATGCCATGTGCTGACGTCCTTCCACGTCCAGCACACGCACGTCGTGCGCGCCGGGGCGGTCGATGATCAACTCCACCACGCTGTTGGCTGGGTTGGGGAAGACCTGCACTTGGCCGGGCTGGAAGGCTTCTGCCACGCCCACCCAATCTTCGAAGTCGATGTCTGCACATTCTCCGAGGTCGGCAATGGGCACGCGCAAGTGCACGATGTCGTTCACGTCCATGGGATCTTCGTCGCCGCGGATGTGCAATCCAGGCTCAAAGTCGCGCTGGTAAATCAATTCGATGTGGTCCGTCAAGCGCGGGCTCACCGATGCGAAGATGGACTCGTACCCGTCGAAATCGATGTCTGGCGTCAAATCGCATGCCTCCTCTGTGTTCCACGAATCGCCGTTGTCCTGAGAGTTCACGAGGTACACGTGACGGTAGTTCTGCGTGCCCGAGCTGTAGTTCTCCATGATGGCGGAGTAGCTCACGTAGAGGTTGCCGTCTTCGTCAGACCCCATGCTGGGAATGCCTGCGAGGTTCACGAAGTACGCGGCGATGTCATCCTCCAAATCGAGGGTGCCACTTTCGTCGATGTCGTAAGCGTAGGCGATGGTCACGCTGCTGTCGTTGCCAAAGTCTTCACGCCAGTACTGCAAACCGTTGGTCCCGGGGAAGTAGCTGTAGTTGGCATCCGTGGTGTCGGCGTCGGCGTAGTACATGGCGCCAAACACACAGTGCACCGTGCCAAACTCATCGACGTGCACGTCTCCCGCGCCGTCAGAGTTGAGGTATTCTGCAAAGATGCCGTCGCCGTCGTAGTCGTATCCGAGGCTGTCGGGCAGACCGCTGTCAATCTGGTACATGTCGACGGGGAAGTCCGCAAGGATGTGGTATTCCCAGTTGTCTCCGGCGTCCTCAGAAATCATGACAAAGCTGTCCTGGAGGTCGTTGAAGACTGCAAACGCCACCGTGCCGCCGTCGGCGTGAATGGCGTACGCGTCGGCACTCATGTTGATGAAGTTCGACGTGTCCAATTGAGGGAACGTCTGCATTTCCCACGTGTCTCCAGAATCGAGCGAGCGGTAGTACAACAAGGCGCCGTCTTGGCCCTGGTACTCCACACCGCCGTTGGCGACGGGCGTGCTGATGCAGATGACGTGGATGATCTCGTCGTTCAGGCCACCCACTGCGGCGCGAGGCCACAAGTTGCCCACCGTCGTGCCGTCGTCGAGCGTGGCGTAGTTGGGCAAATCTGAATCTTCCCACGTGCCCGTGCCGGCATCGCGACGCACCATGTGAAGGCCTGTCTCCACACCTGCGTGGCTGATGACCACCTCGCGGCCGTCTCCCAAGTGGTTGATGGAGGGCCAGCCGATGCGGACGTTCTCGAGACGCTCGTAGGGCTGCTCGCCCCAAACGTCTCCGTCAAAGAAGTTGTAGCCCGTGCCGCGGTCCTCGAAAGGACTCACGTCCAAGCTCATGGTCCATGCGGCGCTCACTGCAGACTCGTTGCCCGCCATGCGGTCGTCGATGGCGGCGTTGGACTGGAGGTCGTATTGCGTCAAACCAATGACCTGACGCTCCACCACGAGTTCGCGCACCTGCACGTGGTCGGCAGAAGGCGTGTTGTGCAAGTTGGCGGGCGTTTCAGGGCGGTGGTCGATGTCCACCACGGCGTGGGTGGGCATGGGCGCCTTGACGCGCGCGCTGGTGGGAAGTTGAGGGGCTTGCTCCAAAGCGTGCTTTTGGGCAAACGTGGGCGCTGCGGCCAACAAACCGAGCGCGAGAAAGGCAAATTGTTTCATGAGGGAGTTGATTTGGTCCCCAAAGTAACTCGTACCAAGGGGACTGACAAACCCTCACTCCCCCTTCGGCAAGGTGGCGAGCAAGGTCTCGCGGCCTTTCACCTTGTCTTCAAGGTTCACGTGAATCTCTGACCCGAGCGGCAAGAACACATCGATGCGGGATCCAAACTTGATGAATCCCACCTCTTCACCGAGATCCACCTGTTGACCAGGCTTGATGTACCAGCGAATGCGACGGGCCACAGCTCCTGCAATTTGGCGGAAGAGCACTGGGCCACGCTCACCTTGAATCACAAGGGAGGTGCGCTCGTTCTCCGTGCTGCTTTTGGGGTGCCATGCCACGAGGTACTTGCCGGGATGGTAGTTGGCGTGCGTGACTTCACCCGCCATGGGCGCCCACTGCACGTGCACGTTCAGCGGGCTCATGAAAATGCTCACCTGGATGCGCTTGTCCTGAAAAATCTCTGGCTCTTCCACTTCCTCGATGACCACGACCTTTCCGTCGCTGGGACAGAGGATTTGGCCTTCGGCGGCCACAGGCACGCGCTTGGGAACTCGGAAAAACTGAGCCACCAGCACCACATCCACCACGGCCAAAGCCGTCACGAGTTTGACGGCCCAATCGGGTGCGCCCAACCATGAGGTCAGTGCCACCAATCCCACGCCCACCGCCACGGCGAGCGCAATCAATCCAAATCCTTCACGGTGCAATGTCATCTTCGGTGCTTTTACGCCGCGAAAATGCACCAAAGAAGCACATAGACGGGCGCGGCCATCAAAAATCCATCAAAGCGATCCATGATTCCCCCGTGGCCTGGCAGCAACGTGCTCGAATCTTTCATGCCACGGCGGCGTTTCCAGGCACTTTGGGTCAAATCTCCAGCCGTAGACAAGCCCCCCATCAGCGCGCCAAGCCACCACCACTCTGCACCCAAAACTGCCCATGCCACCCCGGCGGAAGCCAACATGCCTCCCACGGTGCCTTCCCACGATTTCCCGGGGGACACTGCCGGCCAAAGCTTGTGACGTCCCAACGGCTTTCCCACCACGTAGGCCCCGGTGTCGTTGGCCCAAATCATCCACAAAAAACTCAGGATGGGCCAAGGGTCGTACGGTTCAACCGTTCCCATGTACACCAAGGCCCCCAAGGCAGGCACTGGAAAAAGGAAGAGCAAGGCCTTGGGCCAACGGGTGCCAGGTCCTTCAGGCGCTGTGAACCACTCGCTCCACGCCAACACCGCCACCATGACCCACAACAAAGCGTTGCTCCAAGGGGACCACACAACAGCGCCCATCACCACACCCACAAACACGGTTCCCGTGAGGGCACGCGTCACCGTCTCGCTGCGTCCTGATGCGCTCATTCTTCCATTGAATTCAACCAGGCACTCGCTGCCTCGGCATGGACGTCTGGCACCCATATCTCGACAGGCCGAGTGGCAAAGCACATGCCAACGTAGCTCGAATCTTGCTTGTTCATGACCACGCTTGGAATGCCTTGCGATTCAAGCCCTCCCTGCACCAAAGGCGTCATGTTGGCGTCGTGGCAATGGGTGATCAAAATCCAACCGTTCATGCGTCGGCGTCCGGCTTTTCAGAGGTCTCTCCCTCGCCAGTGTCGTTGGACGGCGGCGTCTGTTGAGCCTCGTCCTTGACGTCCGACTTGGACG
>WTJL01000070.1:10476-12640 GCA_011524845.1 Flavobacteriales bacterium
GTGTCGTTGGACGGCGGCGTCTGTTGAGCCTCGTCCTTGACGTCCGACTTGGACGTGTCCTCCGGCGTCTGGTCCGATTGAGGCGCTTGGGCCAAGGCGGGCGCAGCGAAGGGACGGGCCCCCAAGATGCGCTCCACGTCTTCTTTAAAGATGACCTCATTGTCCAACAGGGACTGGGCCAAAGCCTCCAACTTGTCGCGGTTGCTCGCCAAAATGTCCTTGGCGCGGGTGTAGGCCTTTTCAATCACCGCACTCACTTCCTCGTCGATGATGCGCGCCGTTTCCTCGCTGTACGGTTTGGTGAAAGAATTCTCCCCGCGGCTGTCGTAGTAGCTGCGGTTGCCGATGCGGTCATTCAATCCGTAGACCGAGACCATGGCGTAGGCTTGCTTGGTGACCTTTTCGAGGTCACTCAAAGCGCCCGTCGAGATTTTGCCAAACATGATCTCCTCCGCCGCACGGCCGCCGAGCGCCGCACACATTTCATCGAAGATCTGCTCAGTCGTCGTGATGGCGCGCTCCTCAGGCAGGTACCAGGCGGCGCCGAGGCTTTGGCCTCGGGGCACGATGCTCACCTTGACGAGCGGAGAGGCAAATTCCACCAACCAGCTCACCACTGCGTGACCGGCTTCGTGGAAGGCGATGGTGTTCTTCTCGTTTTCCGTGATGACTTTGGTGCGCTTTTCCAAGCCCCCGATGATGCGGTCCACCGCATCCAAGAAATCCTGATGAGAGACCAACTTTCGGTCTTTCCGAGCCGCAAACAACGCCGCCTCGTTGCACACGTTGGCGATGTCTGCCCCGCTGAATCCTGGGGTTTGCTTCGACAGGAAGTCCACGTCCACGCTGTTGTCCGTTTTGATGGGACGCAAGTGCACGTCAAAAATGGACCGACGCTCGTTGACGTCGGGCATGTCCACGTAAATCTGACGGTCAAAGCGACCGGCACGCATCAGCGCTTTGTCCAGGATGTCTGCCCGGTTGGTGGCGGCCAAAATGATGACCCCGCTGTTGGTGCCGAAGCCGTCCATCTCCGTCAAGAGCTGGTTCAGCGTGTTTTCGCGCTCGTCGTTGGAGCCAAAGCTGGCGTTCTTGCCGCGGGCACGCCCAATGGCATCGATTTCATCGATGAAGATGATGGCGGGCGATTTTTCCTTGGCTTGCTTGAACAGATCGCGAACCCGTGAGGCACCGACTCCAACAAACATCTCCACGAAGTCTGAGCCGCTCAGGCTGAAGAATGGCACCTGGGCCTCCCCTGCCACTGCCTTGGCGAGCAAGGTCTTTCCCGTTCCCGGAGGTCCTACGAGCAACGCACCTTTGGGAATCTTGGCGCCGAGCTCCGTGTACTTGCCAGGGTGCTTCAAAAAGTCCACGATCTCGTGAAGTTCTTCCTTGGCGCCGTCCACGCCAGCCACGTCTTTGAACGTGACGTCCGTGCCTTCGCCCTTTTCGAAGACCTGCGCCTTGGATTTGCCGATGTTGAAGATTTGGCCTCCTCCTGGTGCACCACCGCCAAGGCGACGCATCAGGAACATCCACACCACCACCATCAGGCCCAGGAAAATGACCCACGACAAGATTTGACCTCCCCATTCGTTGGGTGGATCGTACCGCAGCTCAAACCCGTGCTGCTCCTGCAGCTCTTTCAAATCGGTTTGGTAAGCTTCTCCATCGGGGATGTTCATGGACGCGTCAGCACCTGCGTACAGGGCTTGAAGCAATTGGGGTTCCGATTGGTCCCCGGCCAAGCTGTCTCGAACCGCCTGGGTGAAGAACAAATTGGCGGTGTGGCCATTGTGCGTCACACGAGCGATTTGCCCATCTTCGACCATCTCCTTGAACTGGGGCCACTGCACCTTCTTCTGGCCTCCAGATTCCCCGAGCATGACCATGGTCAACAGGAACACGGCCACGATGGCGTACACCCAGTAAAAGTTCATCTGACGGCCTGGTTTTCCGCCCGAGGGGTTGGGCTTGCCGGAAGGGTTGCCGCTGGGTTTTTTCTTGTCCATGTTGTTCAGTTCGAAGTGTGGTGTTGGGCGGGGGCATCTCCCCACAACTCTTCCAAAGCATAGTGCGCTCGGGCTTCGCTGTGAAAGATGTGCACGACCACGTCGCTGTAGTCGAGGATGACCCACTCTCCCCCTCTCAAACCATGAAC
>WTJL01000038.1 GCA_011524845.1 Flavobacteriales bacterium
TCTGAAGGAACGCATTCCACGGAACGCGCCACCGCAATGCCGGCGTCGCGCAACAGTGCCGTGGTCCATCCCTTGTGGAACGTGGTGGCCATGACGCGTGCGCTCGCAGTGGTGTGCGGGATGCCACACAAATCCAGGTGGGCCTGCAGCAGGCCGTCCTCCCCTGGGGTGCCGTGCACCATGACAAAGGCCACATCTGCACGAACCACCGTCCCTTCCGCGTGGGTGTACGCCAACGATTCCTTGTCGACTTCCGTTCGTTTCCCGCTTTCAGGATGCTCCACCCACCAGCCGTCCGGATCGATGTGCACGAGGTAGGGGGAGAACCGCGTACGGTCCATGTGGGCCATCACCATGGCGGCGCTGCGACGGCTGACGTCGGCTTCGCCAGAATACCCGCCCGCGAGGACGGCGATGTGAAGGGGGGTGGAAGCGCCCATGCTTCCTCAAAAGTCAGGCGGATTTTGTCCCGCTCACGCGCAAAGTCTCCCGAAGTTTCAACACGTCGCGTTGAACGGACGCGACATCCGGTCCAGTGACGGTGACGTGTCCCATTTTGCGGTGGGGCTTGACGGTGGACTTGCCGTAGAGATGGGCGTGCACATTGGGCAGTGCCAACGCCTCTTTCATGCCTTCGTACACTGGAGTGCCATGGGCGTCGGGGGCGCCGATGAGGTTGAGCATGGCGGAAGCCGGGTGCAGAGGGGCGGTGTCTCCCAACGGCAGGTTGAGCACGGCGCGCAAATGTTGCTCAAACTGCGAGCACACATTGCCTTCAATGGTGTGGTGTCCGCTGTTGTGGGTCCGTGGGGCCACTTCGTTCACCCACAAGGCACCTTCGCGGTCAAGGAACATTTCCACGGCAAGGAGCCCCACAAAATCCATGGACGTCACCACGTCAAGCGCCAACTGGCGTGCTTCGGCTTCCAATTGTTGCGAGATGGCCGCGGGGGCCATCAGGTGATCCACCAAGTTCACTTCTGGGTTGAACACCGATTCCACCACAGGATAGACGGCCGTGGCTCCGTCGGCGTTTCTTCCGACAATCACGCTCAGTTCCTTGTCGATGTCGACCGCTTGCTCGAGCACCGAGGGTGCGTCGAATCCACGCGCTGCAGCGTCTTCTGCCGACTTCAGCACCTGCACCCCTTTGCCGTCGTAGCCTCCCTTTCGAAGCTTTTGGACGATGGGGAAGCCCATGGCCCCCACGTCGTCCTTGCCGTCGATCAGCTGGTAAGGCGCGCTTGGAATGCCCCAACGCTCGTACGCCTGCTTCTGCAGGCCCTTGTCTTGAATCAACCCCAAATGAGCAGGACGCGGCACCACTTCCACCCCGGCATCGGCCAAGGCTTGCAAGCCGTCGACGCTGACGTGTTCAATCTCCACAGTGACGACATCAAGGTCCCGACCAAACGCCACCACAGCCGCGGCGTCCTTCAGGTCCCCTTGCACAAACCGTGAGGTCAAATGGCGGCAAGAGGCTTCCTCGCTTGGATCCATGACTTCAACGCGTACATCCCAGTTCATGGCCTCTTGAATCATCATTCGTCCAAGTTGGCCACCGCCCAGCACGCCGAGGCGCAAGGCTGGTCCAACGGGAGGAAGGGAGGAGGGGGTGGACGCGTTCATGCCGCAAAGATACCGGTCTCGTGGAGGTCCCAAACGGGATTTGTGCGAAGTTTGGGCATGGAATTTTTGACCGACACCGTGTTCTTGGGCAATCCTCTGTTGGAGTGGGCCCAGGCCTTGGGCTTCTTCGTGGGAAGCATTGTGGTGGCGCGCGTGGTGTATGCGTTGTTCAAAGGAATGTTCAAGCGGTTGGCGGCCAAAACAGCCACCAAGTGGGACGACATCTTGGTGGACCAAGTGGAGGAACCTGTGGCTTTGGGCATCGTGATTTTGGGCTTCTGGCTGGGATACGCACACCTTCACTTTGGCGAAAACGTGGACCAGTTCATGGAGCACGTGTTCCAAATCCTCATCGCCATCGACGTCACCTGGCTGGTGGCGCGGTTGCTCGACTCGGTGGTCAGCAACGTCATTCTGCACTTGGACGAGCGGACGGACGGGAGCATGGTCGCGCAGTTTGGGCCGATCCTTCAAAAGACGTTGCGTTCGTTGGTGTGGATCCTTGGCATCATCTCCGGGTTGACCAACGCAGGGTACGATGTCGGCGCACTGCTTGCAGGGGTTGGCATTGGTGGTTTGGCCATGGCCATGGCCGCCAAAGACTTCGTGGCCAACATCTTCGGGGGCATCACCGTGTTCATTGACAAGCCTTTTGGAGCGGGCGACCGCATCAAAGTCAACGGCATCGACGGCACCGTTCAGGAGATTGGCATTCGGTCGACCCGCATCCAGACCCTCGAAAACCGCCTCGTGACCATTCCCAACCACCAGTTCACCGACCAGGTTGTGGAAAATGTGACGGCCGAGCCCTCTCGAAAGATGAAGGTGGTGCTGGGGTTGACGTACAACACCACGCCCGACCAAATCGAAGAAGCCCTTCGCATCCTCACAGAGATTGTGTCGGACGCAGGCCGCACGGAAGACGAGTACACCGTGTGGTTCAGCGGATTTGGCGACTTCAGCTTGAACATCAGCGCGATTTACTTCATCCGCAAAGGGGAGCACTGGGCCCACGTTCCCAACGAGATCAACCTTCAAATTTTGAGGCGTTTCAACGAGGCGGGCTTGGAGTTCGCCTTCCCGACGCAAACCCTCATTCACGAGGGTTTGCCACAATCGTGACATTTTTGTGATGGGCATGAGGCGTACTTTGCCGGCCAACACCTTGATCAAATGAACCAATACGACGTTGTCATCAGGATGTCCGAGCCCCGGTATTGGGTGCTGTTGGTCCTTAGCTTCTTGGCAGGCTTGGCGCTGATTCGGCGGTTCAAAGGGCTCCAAGGAGCGTCCCGGGACCGTGCTTTGAAGCAGCTGGGTGGGGTGCTGCTCGCCCTTCAAATCGGGTATCAAGCCGTGATGTTGTTGGACCCGGGCTTCGAGTGGACCTTGCACAGGAGCCTGCCGCTGCACTTCTGTGGCATCAACATTTGGTTGGTCGCGCTGAACTGCTT
>WTJL01000118.1 GCA_011524845.1 Flavobacteriales bacterium
GAAAAAGGTTACAATTCGAAAGGGGTGTTGTATTTTTGTGGCGCAATCCACGCAACCATGAACACGCAAGACGTCATCACCCCCCTCGCGCAATTCATCGAATGGACCTTCAACACGGTCTTGCTCCCAATCAGCAATGGATTCAATTGGGCCGTGATTGGCCTTGGTTTGGCAGGGTTGCTCTTCTGGCTCCGTCTTCAGAAGAAGTACAACACCCAAGCGGAGCAGGAAGGCTCCATCATGTGACCCCGGCGTTCACGTCTCTCTACTTCTTGAACCAACTTGACGAGCCACGCTCGGGCTTTGGTGCGTCCGTGCATCAAGATTCAGCCAAGGGCTGAGGGCCCTTGGAGTCTTGGTCGGTTTGCAAGGGGGCCTGTCAGAGGAGGTCCTGCCCGATGTCCCGGCGGCAGTGTTTCCCATCGAACGTCACCGCGTCGGCGAGTTCGTAGCTCTTTTTCAAGGCATTTTCTGGGTTGGCCGCCATGGCGGAGCATGCCAGCACCCGGCCGCCATTGGTCACGACGTTGCCTCGTGACGTGGCCGTTCCTGCGTGGAACAACAAGGCGTCTTTGTCCAGACGCTCAGGGACTTTGATGGTCTTTCCCTTGTCGTACGCCCCTGGGTACCCTTCGGACACCAACATCACAGTGGAGCACGTGCGGGGATCGATTTGCAAGTGGTATTCGCTCAGCAATCCGGCGCCCATGTTCTCAAAGAGATGCAGCAAGTCGCTTTGGATGCGGGGCATGATGACTTCGGTTTCTGGATCGCCCAGGCGGCAGTTGTATTCCACCACGTAGGGATCGCCCCCCACTTTCATCAACCCAAAGAACAAGAACCCGTTGTACGGGATGCCGTCGGCGGCAAGTCCTTTGACCGTGGGAATGATGATTTGGTTGATGGCCTTTTCATGAAATTCCGCGTCCATGAAGGGGACGGGGCTGACTGCACCCATGCCGCCGGTGTTGGGGCCGGTGTCACCTTCGCCAATTCGCTTGTAGTCTTTGGCGGAGGGGAGCAAGTGGTAGGCCTTCCCATCGGTCACCGCAAACATGCTGCATTCGATGCCGTCCATGAACTCTTCGATCACCACGCGTTCGCCCGCAGTGCCAAACGAGGAGCCCGACAACATGTCGCGAACCACACGCTGGGCTTCGTCAAGGTCTTCGGTGATGATGACGCCTTTGCCGGCAGCAAGGCCGTCCGCTTTCAAGACGTACGGAGGCTTCATCGTGTCGAGGAAGGCCACGGCCTCGTCCACCTGGGTGCCGTCGAACGAACCGTATCCCGCAGTGGGGATGTTGTGGCGGCGCATGAATTCCTTGGCAAACGCCTTGCTTCCTTCCAGCTGCGCGCCTTCTGCCCGTGGACCCACGACCACCAAGTTGGGGTGTTTGCCACAGTCCAACAGGTGGTCCACCAAGCCATCGACAAGAGGGGCTTCAGGTCCAACCACCACCATCTGAATGCCGTGCTTCTTGATGCTTCGGCTGACGGCGTCGTGGTTGGAGACGTCGAGCTTCAAATTGGTGGCCATGGACGCAGTGCCCGCGTTGCCGGGGGCCACAAAAAGCTGGGTGAGGAAGGAGCTTTGGGCAAGCTTCCAAGCCATGGCATGTTCGCGGCCTCCAGAGCCAATGAGCAAGACGTTCATGCGCCCAAAAGTAAGCCAGTCGAGAGGGTGCGGCAACGTGGGTTTTCCACAACGTACGCGCACTTTCCACGAGGAAGACCGCCCGCCGAGGGCTACCTTCGTCGCTGTGCTGAGCCTCGTCGTCATCGCCAAAAACGAACGCCACAACCTGGCGCGTTGCATTCGTTCCGTGGAGGGGCTTGCCGACGAAGTCGTGGTGGTCGATTCAGGGTCGACCGACGGAACGTCCGCCTTGGCGGAATCGCTGGGGGCACGGGTCCTTCAACGGCCATTCACCACGTACGCCGACCAAAAAAACTGGGCCGCCGACCAAGCCACGCAGCCGTTTGTGTTGAGTTTGGACGCGGACGAAGCGTTGAGCGACGAACTCCGTCGCGAATTGCTCGCCTGGAAAGCACAGGTCTCGTCCAACGAAGTGGGAGCATGGTCCATGCCCCGATTGACTCACTATTGTGGCACATGGATCCGTCACGGGGGGTGGTACCCCGACCGAAAGGTTCGGTTGTGGTCCAAGGGGTCAGGACATTGGCGAACGGCCCACGAAGGTGCGACCCTTCACGAAGCGTGGTGTCCTGACGCTGAGGTCCCCGTCAAGGAGCTGAGTGGCGACTTGCTTCATTACAGCTACCACACCACCGCTGACCACCACCGTCAATTCGCGAAATTCTCGTTTCTCGGAGCGCAAGACGCCATCTTGGCGGGCCGTTCTTCTCATCGATGGAAACCCCTGCTTCGGGCGGCCTTCCAATGGACGAAGCAAGCCTTGATTCAATCGGGATGGCGGGACGGCGCAGCGGGTTGGGAAGTGGCGCGTTGGAGCGGGGTCGCGGCGTATTGGAAGTGGACCATGGTGAACCATCTGGACACGCTGTCTCGATGGCAAACGGTGGGCATCGCCCGAACCGATGCGCTTGGAGACAACGTGTTGACCCTGCCCTTGGCTGGGGCCATCAAGGCGTTTTTGCCCCATGTCCGGGTGGTGTGGTTGTGTCGGTCGTATGCCGCCCCCTTGGCCTCTCGGTCGAATGTGGTGGATGAAGTTCGGGTGTGGGATGAAGCGATGTCGCCGGAAGCAGAGGCACACCTCTTGAAGGGGCTGGATGCGGTGGTGTTTGGATTTCCAGAGCCTCGGTTGATGGCCGCTTCGGCTCGGGCCCGCGTGCCCCTTCGTGTGGCCACAGGTCGTCGCTGGTCAGGGCTGCGTTGGGCCAACCGCCGCACCTGGCGAAGCCGAAAGCGTCGCCCTGAACATGAAACGCTGCAAGGCTTGCGGTTGCTGCACGCCCTGTCGTTGCCTGCGCGATGGCGATTCCCGGAACCCGAGGATTGGAGGGGACTGACGGGGCTTCGTCTTTCCGAAGGGCGTGAATCGTCGACCCCATGGTCGAACGCCACGGTGCTTCATCCCGGGAACCACGGGTCCGCCAACGGTTGGCCCCTTTCCAGGTTTGAAGACCTCGCCACGCGCCTGATGGAGGCAGGACATGCCGTCGTGGTGACGGGTTCGCCCTCTGAACGATCCGCCCTTCAGGGCTGGCTGGACCGCATGAAAGACTCCCCTTTGTGGACCGATGCGGTGGGAACCATGACGCTGGACGAGCTCACCGAGGGGCTGGGTCAGGCCCAATGCGTGGTGGCGTCCAGCACGGGGCCGCTTCACATCGCCTCGGCCCAAGGCACTCCGACGGTGGGACTGTACAGAGGAGATGCCCCGTTTTGGCCTGAACGGTGGGCGCCGCTCGGAGAAGGCGAGGTGCTGAAAACGTCTCGAATCTTGCCAGAAGGCGGATTGGACCTTGCCGTCGACGACGTGCACGATGCAGTGCTCCGTGTATTGGCTTTGGAAGGAGCTTAAAGACGAGACACAGGGGAAGCCAAACCAAACAGGGCCAACATAGCGACAACCACCCCTGCTTGGGTCTCGAGGGTGTCTTCGAAGAGGCAGCAGAGTCCCACGACCACGCCACCCCACAGCGCCTCAGACGAGATGGTGCCAATGCGACGCCACCAGGTCCAACCGAAGCCGAGCCACAACACCACGGCAACCAACCCTCCGGAGATGCCCCACGTGAGGTGTTGCATGTGGGCACGGTGTCGGTGCTGAGGTGACAGGGTGGACTCCAGGGAGTCGTAGGCCGTTGCCATGGCCTCCGGCGTGTCGCCCACGCCGTGGCCAAAGACCCACGCTTGGGACCATGCCCAGATGCCCGCACGCCAATGTGCGAAACGTTGAAACACCGCGTGCCCCGATGCACTGCCGCCGTCGCGCCAGACCTCCCACTCGCGCTTGAATTCGCGCATGCGCAAGGCCAACCCCGATGCGGGATGCACGTGGGTGGCACCTTGTTCGATGGCGAGGACATCTTGAGGACGCAGCTGCAGGATGTGCTCGGCATCCTTCGGCAAGCCCATGGATGTCATGTAGCGCGGCAACCGCTGTCTCACAGAAAATCCCTTGCTATTGGGTGCATCCAAGGCCACGTCACTGACCTGAGCCCAAGCATCTGCCCATTCCGTTTCACAGAGAAACAGGTGAATGCGGTGCCCTCCTTCCGACACGGTCCGTTCAGGGTGATGGGTGTAAGGATGGCCAAGGGCGGTGTGGGTGGGCAGGGATGCCTTGTCCACGGGAATGGGTTGGAGCCACCATGCCGCCACACCAAGTCCCGCGATTCCGACCGCGACGGCGGCGCCTGTGAGGGTGCGTCTCGTTTGGGGAGAGGCCTCCTGAGCCATCAGCCACAACAGCGACAGCGGCCACAGGAGCGCGCTTGTGAAGGATCCCGTCACGGCCGTGAAGGTTCCCCACAGTCCCAGGAACGCCCAAACCCAGGCGCGTGGCACCCCTCGAGATCCCCACACCACACCCAAGGCGGCGAACATGGCGAGCCGAATGTGAGACATCCATGGCGTCCAATCGCGTCCTTCGAGGGCTTCACCTTGCAGTTGCTGCCACGCGCCCCACCCCAGCAAGATGGTCAATGCAGTTGCCGCGCTGCCAAACACCCACTGTCGCACTTGATCTCGTCCCAAAGGCACCATGGTCCAAGACCACGCGAGCAGCACAGCGGCCAACTGGATGGAGAGGAGTTTCACTCCCCATTCCACGTGGTCTGTCCAAAGCAGGGAAAAGCCTTGCCATGCCAAGAGGGCCGCCAGCCACAACGCAGGAGAATCTGCAGCGGGTCGGGTCGGTTTGCGACACCACGCCCAGAGGCTGCACGCCGTCACCACTCCAGTGCCCACCGACATGGCCGCATGGGACCAAGGCGCACCCCAAATCAAGAGCCCCCAACCCCAACGGGCCATGCGTTCAGGGTGGGGAATGTGCATCACTTGTCGGCAGCGGGACCTTCGAGAAGAATCAGGTGCTCCCCGGATTCCAACAACTCGATGGCGCGTTGCGCCACGGGATCGTGGGCCAGGCCATGGCGGTACTCGCCTGTGGTGTTGTACAGATGCACGACAAGTTCCTGTTCGAGGGCGCGTTCAATTTCCGAGCGGTGCCGCTCCAGATCGTCCTCCACGTTGGCCTGGAGTCCAGCCCGAAGGGCGGTCAAGGAGGCGGCGTTCGCATCGTCGAGCAATTCCTCACGGGCGGTGGCTTCAAGTTGCTCGAACGCTTCAAAGGTTTTGGAGGCATAGGGGATGTCGGCCATCGACTTGGCGTGGGCCACAAACGCCCGCCACGTGGCATCGGACACCTCGAAATCCGCCGCATCGTCCGGCGCTGTGATGGCGTCGCGGTGCTGCACTGCGAAATCGAAAAGAACCCCCTTGTCGAGCAAGCCTTCCAACACGTAACTCAAGTCGGGCAGCGGGACTTCCACATCGGGAATCACGCCGCGTCCTTCGAGCACTTCACGTCCGTTGGACGTGTAAAAGGTGTTCAGGGTGGAGTCCGCAAGCGCGTGGACCTCGCCCTCGTCGTCCCGGTGGCTGTAGTCGAGACGTTGCACGCATCGACCGCTTGGCGTGTAGTACTTGGCCACGGTGACCTTCATGCGGGTGCCGTAGGCGAGTTTTTTGGTCTGCTGAACCAGCCCCTTGCCAAACGACTCGGAGCCCACGACCACGGCCCGGTCCAAGTCTTGCAACGTGCCTGCAACAATTTCACTGGCCGACGCCGACTTGCCGTCCACAAGAATGGCGATGGGCAGATCGGGCCGCAATGCATTGGCTCGGGTCTTGTACGATTTGTTCCAATCTGGGGTCTTCCCCTTGGTGCTGACAACCTCCTGGCCCTTGCCAACGAACAGGTTGACCATGGCAATTGCTTCACGAAGCAAGCCACCTCCATTGCCGCGCAAATCGACAATGACGTGTTCGGCACCCAGTGAATCGGTCACGTTCATCAAGGCTTTTCGAACCTCAAAGCTGGCGGTCTTGGTGAAAGAACTCAAGGCCAAATACCCCGTCCGTTCGCTCAGCATGCCTTGGTACGGCACGTCGGGAACCTTCACCTTTTGCCGTTGCAATTCAAAGGACAGCAGTTCTCGAGTGCCGGGACGCTCCACGTCCACCTCGACTTGGGTGCCGGTGGCGCCTTGGAGCAGGTCTCCGATTTGTTCTTGGTCGAGGCCCTCCAACGACCGGCCGTCCACACGCTTCAGCACGTCGCCGAGTTGGATGCCAGCACGTGCCGCAGGTTCGCCCTCGAGCAGGTCGACCACCACTGTGCGGCCGTTGCGTGTCTCAATGCTCGCGCCCACGCCACCATATTCGCCCGTCTGCATGAAACGGACGTCTTCCATTTTGGTCTCTGGGAAATAGCGGGTGTAGGGGTCGAGTTGGGCCAGCATGGCCTTGATGCCCGTTTCCATGAGGTCGCCAGGCGCCAGTTCGTCGACGTAAAACAGGTTCAGTTCGCGAAAGGCCGATTGCATGATCTCGAGCTGCTTCGACATCTCGAAGTAGTCGTCCTTGACGGAGGCCGCCACAGTCACAAGGAGGGCCAAAGGCAGCCCCAGCAAAATCAACAAACGACGCATGAGCGACGGGGTTTGAGGGTGGTCAGTGAGGACCCCTCAGTCTTCTTGGGCCATGGCCCGAGCCAATTTGTCGGCTGCACGCCGGACCAGGTGTTGGCAATCGGAAAACGTCGGAATCTCGTTCCCTACAAAGATGAACACCACGGCCCATTGGGGGGCGCCGGGTTCCCAATTTTTGGCGAGCACGGTTTTTTCCACCCGCCAAGCCTCCCGCATCAGGCGCTTGATGCGGTTGCGGTCCACCGCCCGTCGAAAGCGCTTTTTGCCCACAGAGAACGCCGCTTGAAAGGGCACCTCCTGGGGGAGTTGGGCTTGCACAGCCCGGGCAAGAATGGGAAAGGCCTTGATGTTGACTCCTTTCGCGAACGCGAGGTCCATCAATGCGGTGGATTTCAGCCGCTCGCGCTTGGAAAGGGTGTGCACTCAGCCAGTGATGTACTGCTCCAGCGCCATGGTCATGGAAGGCGCCTTGGCGGTAGGAGCGTTGATGTCGATGCGCAACCCAGCCGCTTCTGCCGCTTTGGCGGTGGTGGGCCCAAACACTGCAATGCGCGTGGGGCCTTGCTCGAAGTCCGGGAAATTCTTGAACAACGACTCGATGCCGCTGGGGCTGAAAAACACCAAGACGTCGTACTTCACGTCGCTCAAGTCGCTGAGGTCAGAGCAGACCGTCCGGTACATGATGGCGCGAGAGTAATCGAACCCGGCCGCGTCCAGTGCATTGGGAATGCTGTTCTTCAACAGATCGGACGAAGGCAGCAAGAACTTCTCGCTCTTGTGCTTCTTCATCAGACTCACCACCTCGTCAAACTTGATGGTGCCGTGGAAGATTTTGCGCTTGCGGTATTGCACGTACTTCTGCAAGTAGTACGCCGTGCTTTCCGAGATGCAGAAGTACTTCATGGAATCGGGCACGTCGAAACGCATCTCCTTCGCCATGCGGAAGTAGTGGTCCACGGCGAGACGGCTGGTCAGAATGACCGCAGTGTGCTCTGCCAAATCGACGCGTTGTTGCCGAAACTCCTGGGCATCCATGCCTTCCACGTGAATGAAAGGACGGAAATCAATGGTGAGTTTCTGCCGCTCAGCCAAGTCGAAGTACGGAGACTTCTCTGTGGACGGCTTGGGCTGTGAGATCAGGACGGTTTTGATCTTTTGGGCCATGGGTCTTGCGATTCAATGTCCTCGAAGGGCGGCCCGGATGCTCCAGAGAATCCAAAACAGCGACCAGCTCCATTCAAGGACGCAAAGATACAAGATTCCAACAACCCGCTGTGGATGACTGCTTCTGAGCAGTTGTGTCGCCCGAAAGGCGTTGACCGCCATCGCCAATGAAAACAAGAGAATCACGCCCTTGGGTCCCCAGTCTCCTTCGCGGACCACAGGGTTCAGCGAAGCCACCACGCCCCACGAGGCCAAGGCCAAGCCCACCCAAGTGTGGTTGTGCCGGGTGACTTCGACCCAGGCGCTCGCCAAATCGCCAGGCCCCACCAAGAGCCTTCCGGCCACGGCGCGCAACCCCAATCCGCTGGCCATCCACGCCAGGGCCGACCACCAAGGCAGGCTTTGGGGGGCGTTTTGAAAGGCGAGAATCAATCCCGTCCACAGGCCAAACATGCCCAGCGCGTGGTTCAACACCACCCCCATGGTTTGGGGCGTTTCAGAGGCGTTGCGCGTGGTCAGGTTCCTGGGCCGCGACCACGCCCACTTGAGGCGCTGGGCCTCCCTTGGAAAGCCAGCAAGCAAGAGCCACGCTCCGCCCAAGACGCCCACCGCCAAGGCCAGCGATGCCTCGTCTGGGGCGTTCCACAACGTCAACGGCGTGCCTTCTTGCATGCCCGAAAGTTCGGGAACCAAGGTGGATTGTTCATGCCTGAGCGAGCTTTCTGCTGAATGACAAAGACTCGTATTTTCGCGGGGGTCAGGCCCAATCGCCTGTCCATTCCACCCCGACGTTTGCAAACTTCTTTTTTTGGACCTCATGAATGCTGAATTGTCTCCGTTGAATGTGGCCGTGGTGGGCGCCACGGGCATGGTGGGCCGCACCATGTTGGCCGTGATGGAAGACCGAGGATTCCCCGTGGCGAGGCTGTTGCCTGTGGCTTCGGCGAAGTCGGTGGGCACCACGGTGACGTTTCAGGGCGAGGACGTGGAGGTCATCTCCATGGAGGATGCGCTGGCCCAGCGACCGCATGTCGCTTTGTTTTCCGCGGGAGGAACGATCAGTGAGACGTGGGCGCCCAAGTTTGCGGCCGCGGGCATCACCGTGGTGGACAACAGCAGCGCGTGGCGCATGTCTCCCGACCACAAGCTCGTCGTGCCTGAAGTGAACGGGGATGTGCTGACGGACGAGGATTTGGTCATTGCCAACCCCAACTGCACCACCATGCAATTGGTGATGTGCTTGAAACCGCTGCACGACAGGTGGCGCATCACGCGCGGCGTGGTCAACACCTACCAAAGTGTGACGGGTACGGGCCAGGCGGCCGTCGCCCAACTCGAGGCAGAGCGCAGCGGAGAAGAGGGGCCGGGCGTGTACCCCCATCCCATCGACAAGAATTGCCTGCCGCACTGCGACACCTTCCAGGACAACGGGTACACGCGCGAGGAAATGAAGGTGCACCACGAGACGAAGAAGATCATGGGCGACGACACCATTCAGTTGTCCTGCACCGCCGTGCGCGTGCCTGTGGTGGGAGGTCACAGCGAGGCCGTGTACGTGGAGTTCGCGGAGGACTTCGACATGGCCGAGGTGCGGGACGCCCTGGCCTCCTTTCCGGGGGTGGTGCTTGAAGACGAGCCCCAACGCGAGGTTTACCCCATGCCGTTGAATGCCCATGGCCGGGATGAGGTGTTTGTGGGTCGGCTTCGTCGCGATTTGGCCCATTCGCGCGGTCTGCACCTGTGGATCGTGGCAGACAACTTGCGCAAGGGCGCTGCCACCAACACCGTCCAAATCGCGGAACATTTGCACCGCACGGGCCGCTGGGGCTGAACCCCACGCTTCCCTTTTGGGGTGCAACCTTTTTGAAAAGACCTCCGTATCTTTGCCGACCCTGAACGCAGGATTTGCCGATATAGCTCAGCTGGTAGAGCAACGCATTCGTAATGCGTAGGTCTGCGGTTCAAGTCCGCATATCGGCTCCAAGTCCCCACAAGATCCAGCCCCGCCCTCCAAGGCGGGGCTTTTTTATTCCATGACAATCAGTTGGTTGGGTCGGGTTTGAACACCGGAATCTGAACAACACTCGCGCTTTGGCCCGTGAGCGAGCATGTGGGCGTCGTTCTTGCGGCCGAAACCTTTCAATTCATTCAGATGAAAAAGTTCATGTTTGCTGCATGCGCAGCGTTGATGAGCCTGACCATGTCGGCTCAACAAAACACCCAAGCGGTGAAAACCAACCCCCTCGGGTTTTTCGCAGGCCAGTACCAAGTGGCCTACGAGCGCGCCCTCAACGACAACTTCAGTGTGCAGCTCTCTGCGGGCTTCATCGGAGGAACGTCCGAAGGCACGCTGGTCAGTGACAGTTTGGAAGTCTCCACAGAGACCTACAACAAGACGGGATTCATTGCCATCCCAGAAGTGCGCTGGTACCCTGGCGGCAGCGCGTGCGAAGGATTTTACATCGCCGCGTTGGGCCGGTTCCGCAGTGCAACCACGGTCAACGAATCAGACGATGTCATCTTGGAGCGCACCGCAAATGGTGCTGCCGTGGTCTTGGGCTACCAACGCGCCACCGATGGATACATGGTCGATTTCTTCGTTGGACCGCAATACAAGGCGGTGACGTCAGCGGGAACGTTGGAAGAGGCGTCGTCCTTCTTCACCAGCGACAACCCCATGGGCGTGCGCGTCGGGGTGAACCTTGGATTTGGTTGGTGACCCCTCTCTGACCTGCAACTTGAAACTTGAAAGCCCTGCCCTTCGGCGGGGCTTTTTCATGTCTTGTGAGTTTCGACTCCTCGCGCCGTCGCGCGAACTGCGGATGCATCCTACCTTTCGAAAAAATCAAGCATCCATGACATTCCCCTTTGCCAACCGATTCGCCGCCACACTGCTGTGGGGCGCGTGTGCCTGTGTTCCTGCGCTTGTTGCCGCACAATCGGACACCCCTTGGCTGGGGCTGGTGGCCGAGACCGAGCACACCGAGGGTGAACTCGAGGGCATGACCACTTACCGTCTGTACCTCTACACCCCCAACGAGGGCGATTTTGTGGTCAGCTGCTCGGGCGACGACGAGAACCCCCTTTACCTGGCCAGCACGTCTGAGCCAGCGTGGTTCCAGCACGAAGTGGCCACGACGGCGTTCGCGACCGACGTTAACCCGGCGTTCTTCGCGTCCTTCCCTGAGTTTGCCTTCGACAGCTGGTTGACCATTGGTGCCGAGGACAACACGGCGGCGGTGGACGTGATCGACTTGGCCGATCCTGAATACGACGCCTTTGCCGTGTTTGAAGCGGGCCAAAACATCGCCGTGGAAACCACCGTGGGAAATGCGTGGTTTGTGCTCCCGGTGCCCACCAACGTGGAGGCCGTGGCAGGCGAAGACCAGCGCGTCTTGATTGCCCAGCTCACCACCTCTGGCGAGATTTCAGGCCAAATCCAGGTTCAGGTCTTCTTCAACGGCAACAACCAGGACGAGTTCCGTGAGGTGTTGCCCATTCTGACGGCTTGCAACGACCCTGAAGCGTTGAATTACGAGCCCTTGTCGTTCAGTGCGGACGGATGCATCTACCCCGAAGTGGACGGGTTGTTCGAGGTGGTCACCACCCACACCTTGGAGGCCTTCCCGTCCCCTGCGACGACGTTGGCGACCGTCACGTTCCCCGCGCACCTTGCCGACCGTTTGGCGGGTGCCGAGCTGCGCGCCACTGGATTGGACGGACGCCTCGTGGGTGCGTGGCCCATCCAAAACACGGTGGAGCGCATCGACGTGTCCAACCTCGCGGCCGGCCAGTACGTGTTGACTGTGGCTGGACTGGACGACGTCACCCTCCGCTTCAAAGGCGACCTCGTGGTGACGAAATGATGGAGCTTGGGGGCAGGTGCCCTCAGAGAAGCTGAACGGGCCTCAGCGGATGTCGTCTCCCACTCGGAAGGCGATGTCGCTGAGGCTTTTTCGTGCCTTGCTTCCTGGTGCATGTCCTTCCGGCACGCGGCCGACGGCCAACAGCGAGACGGGCAAAATGTGGTCGGGGAGGTGCAACAGCGCTTTGTAGGCGCTGCGGTCAAAGCCGCCGGCTTGCATGCTGGCCAGCCCCGATTCTGTGAACGCAAGTTCCATGGCGCCAACCGCCATGCCCACACCGAGCAGGGCGGCGTGGTCGGGTTCTCCGGTTTTTTCCAGCACTGTGCTGGACATGACCCCCACGATGGCGCCGGCGTCCTTCATCCAAGTGCGGTTGGCCTCGACAGCAGTCTCCAGCAGCGCATCGAACCCCGCTTCTCCGCGCAAAGCCACGACAAAACGCCACGGTTGGTTGTTGTACGAGGAGCTGCTGAGGCGCGCCGCTTCAAATCCATCCGCGAGGTCGTCCCACGTCAGGGCGGATCCGTCGAAGGCGCGAGGGCTGTGGCGCTTGGAGGCGAGGTCGAGAAGGCTCATGGCCGAGAAAACAAGAAGGGTCGAGAGATGTTCGCGGGAATCCTCAGCTGATGACGTTGCCCGGGGCAACGCCTTCTTCCGGCGTGACAAAGCGCAAACCGCCGTCGTCCGTGCCGGCCATCAGCACCATGCCCTGGCTCTCGATGCCGCGCAATTTGCGTGGTGCGAGGTTGATGAGCAGCGTGACCTGACGGCCCACGACGTCTTCAGGGGCGAAGTGCTCGGCGATGCCGCTGACGACCGTGCGCGTGT
>WTJL01000224.1 GCA_011524845.1 Flavobacteriales bacterium
TGAACACATTGTCCATGATGTAAGGGTTTTGAGGTTTGGACTGCTGCAAATCTGGCACGAACAACAATCGTGTCTCATGGACACCTCTTGATTCCATTCACACGCCAACGTGAACAACCCCCTCTCTCCCGCGCCACGTCTGATTTTCAGCGCATTAAAAATGGCGGCCTGGGGCCGCCATTTTCGCGCAATTCTTCACTCAAGCCACTCGAAATCAGTCCTTCAATCCTCTCTTCATTCGTGATTTGGTCCCTTGAAAGGGTTTTCTGGCCCGCCTCTCACATCCTTGTGGGCCAGAAAACGCCGATCAAAGGGGCTTGCTCATCGCAAGCTTTTGAATGCCAGTCAATGACAGTTTGACCGACCAGAACATGGCCCAGATCAGGCCCGTGGCAAAGTAAAATTGGAGAAGTGTGTCCATGGTACGTCTTGTTGCAAATGTGTAGTGGAGTTCGTTGGGTTCAGTAACGTGTCCTCCTCAGAATAGGTTACATAAAATTCGAAGTTTTTTTTATACCGACCTCCCGTCCACCACCTCCCTCCTCCCTTCCGATATTTGAAACATGAACGCATCTCGCCTCTTTCCCTGGGCCGCATGGACCCTGCTCTTGGTCTCCCAAGCGGCCTTCGCCCAAACCTCTCCCTCGGCCTTCATTGGCCACGACTTGGGAGACGCCTTCACCCGACACCACCTCGTGGTGGATTACGTGGAGCACATGGCGGACGAGGTCCCGCATTGGCAGCTCACGGAATACGGCACGACCTCTGAAGGACGTCCGCTGCTGGGCTTGGTGATGTCTTCTCCTGAAAACATGGCGCGCTTGGACGAGCTGAAGGCGGACAACATGCGTCGCGTGAACGAAGGCGTCGACAGCGGCGACCGGGTCGTGTGGGTGTACCTGAGCTACAACGTGCACGGCAACGAGGCGGTCTGCACGGAAGCGGCGATGGCGACCATCGAGGCCTTGGCCACCACCCATGCTGGACTGCTGGAACGCACCGTTGTGGTGATGGATCCCTGTGTGAACCCCGATGGCCGCGACCGTTACGTTCATTTCCAAGACCAGTCCAACGGTCCTCGCCCCAACGCCGACCCCCAGGCGTGGGAGCACGACGAACCATGGCCCGGAGGGCGACCCAACCACTACTTGTTCGACATGAACCGGGATTTGGCCTGGCAAACCCAACGCGAAACGCAAGCGCGCACGGCCTTCTACCGAAGCTGGCAACCCCAGGTGCATGTGGACTTTCACGAACAGGGAGTCAACAGCCCGTACTACTTCGCCCCGGCCGCTGAACCCTACCACAAGATCATCACGCCGTGGCAACGCGAATGCCAAGGACACATCGGGGCCAACAACGCCAAGTACTTCGACCAAAGGGGAGCCTTGTACTTCACCCGCGAGGTGTTTGACCTGCTCTACCCCTCGTACGGCGACACGTGGCCCATGTTCCAAGGGGCCGTGGGCATGACCTACGAGCAAGGCGGAAGCGGACGTGCCGGGCGCGCCGTCCAAACCTCCGTCGGCGACACCCTGACCCTCGCCTACCGCATCCAAAACCACACCGAAAGCGGATTGTCCACCATTGAATCGGCCGGACAACATGCCGACCGCATGCTCAAGGAGTTCTCGGCGTTTCACCGCAGAAACTTGGAAGAGCCCTGGGGCGAGTACAGCGGGTACGTGGTGTCTGCGTCCAACGATCCGGCCAAATTGACCTGGCTGACGGACCTCCTTGACGCCAACGGCTTGACCTATGGCATGGCGTCGTCGGGTGCCAAATCCACTGGATTGGACTACGCGGACATGCGGACCAAGAAATTCTCGGTGCGCGAAGGCGATTTGGTCATCGATGCACGGCAGCCCCAGTCCGGCCTGTTGCAGGTGTTCATGGACCCCAACCCGGAGCTGAGCGACAGCTTGACCTACGACATCACGACGTGGGCCCTGCCCTATGCTTACGGCCTCGAGGCTTATGCCCTGACCGGCTCGGTGCCTGCCACGCAGCCTTGGTCCATGAACACGTGGACCGCTGATTTGGGCGGCGAAGGGCCAGCGTACGCGTACGTCCTCGACTACAAAACCGACTTGGGCACCCCTGTGCTCGCGGCACTGTTGCGCGACGGCGTCACCGCCCGTGTCGCAAAGCGCCCCATCGTGGCCAACGGAACGACCTACCCCCGCGGATCTGTGGTGATCACCCGTCGCAACAACGAAGCCCTGTGGAACGGTATGGGCCAACGGCTGACCGAGCTGACGTCCGACGTGCCCGGCATGACTGTGGGACGTCTGGAAAGCGGCATGGTGGACGCCGGTCCCGACCTCGGCGCGTACGACGTGGCGCACATTGCGGCTCCCCGCGTGGCCGTGGTGATGGGCGACGACGTCTCCTCCTTGAGCTTTGGGGAAGTGTGGTACACGTTTGAAGAGCAGTGGAACTACCCCATGACAGCGGTGCGCGGAATGGACTACCTCGATTGGGACGCGTACGACGTGGTGGTTCTGCCCCGTGGTTGGTACAGTGTCGATGACGAGGACAAAGGCCAAATCGCAGACTGGGTCCGCAACGGAGGTCGCTTGGTCGCCATCGGCGCCGCGTGCAACCTCGGCATCGAGTCGTGGGGATTGTCCCGTTACTCCGACGAGGAAGACAAAGCGGAGCGCCGCGACGAACGCGATGCCCATGCCAAGGCTGACCGCTACGCGCCCTACGCGCTGTCCCAGCGCAACGGCATCCGAAGCGACATCCCTGGTGCGGTGTACAAGGTGGACCTCGACGCCACCCACCCCCTCGCCTACGGCTACGGCGACCACTACTGGAGCATCAAAACGTCCAGCAGCCGGTACGCCCACATGGACGGAGGGCACAACGTGGGCGTCTTGCACGGCAACCCCGAGCCCATCAGCGGCTTTGCCGGCTCGCGGGCCAACGACCGACTTCGCGAAAGCCTGAGCATGGGCGTGCACGACATGGGCCGTGGCCACGTGATTTACCTCGCCGACAACGTGCTTTTCCGGGCGTTTTGGAAGGACGGGCACAAGTTCTTTGCCAACGCCATCTTCTTCAGCTC
>WTJL01000173.1 GCA_011524845.1 Flavobacteriales bacterium
CCGCTGTTCACCATCACGGTCATGGCTCCCGCCTCCACGGCTTGTGCGAAGGGCGGCAAGAAAATTTCACGAAGTTGACGCTCTGGGATGTAGGCCGGAGTGCGGTCCTTTCCACTCCATGGGGTGCTGTACCCCAAATAATGCTTCAGCGTCGCTGCCACCTTGACGGGCCCTTCTTGAAATCCGCGCACCATGGCTTCTCCCATGTCTCCCACCAGTTTGACGTCCTCGCCAAAGGTTTCCCAAAAGCGCGGCCATCGGGGATCTCGTCCCACGTCCAACACCGGGGCGAAGTTCCATGGAATGCCACATGCGTGGATTTCTCGAGCGGTTCCTTCGGCCATTTTCCGAACCAAGGAGGTGTCCCATGTGGCCGCCAATGCGATTTGTTGTGGACCCAAGGCAGCGCCGGATGTGTAGGTCGCCCCGTGGATGGCGTCGACCCCGTACAGCGTGGGAATGCCTTTGGCTGCGATGCTTGCGTCTTGAATCCCAGACACGAGCTCTCGCCACTGCGACGTGGGATACGCATGGCCTCCGCAGTTCAACACGCTGCCCACCCGACCTGTGTCGAAGGCCGCACCCAATTTGTCGCGGTCCAATGTATGGGGCTCGTCGAGGACGACGTAGACGTTTTCTTTCTCGCTCAGTTCTCCCACGCACAACATGTCCAACGTGAGCTGGGTCATCTCCCCCACCTTGTCCTCAAGCGTCATGCCTGCAAGCACCGCCTCCACTTTGGCCGACCCCCTGAACGACTCCAACGCCGCATCCGACATGCCCTCCGCAGGGGGGGACATGTGACACGATTCCACCAGCACCAAGCATCCTCCAAGCACCACAGCCAGGAACCCCCGACAACGGGCGGCCTGAAATGCAGGAATCAACGCTTGGAAATCAAGGCGCATGAACAGGGAGGTTCTGGTTGGAAATCGAGTGGAGCCGGGCGTTTCAGAGGAAGTCATTGTTCACTCATGGCAAGGTGTTTGCCCAGGCGAACGCAAAGTACGTCAACCCTTTGACATTTGCGGCCTTTTGAGGACTCGAATGGTGTCCAAAGGACGATACGTGCTCAATCGGGACGTCGCAAACTTTTGAAACGGCTCGCCCACCAATTCATCGCCACGTCCACCCCAAGCCGATAGTCGGCGGCGACTTCTTTGGCGCCCACGGTCCAAGCGTCGGTTTGGAGGGGGTACGGAGGTGCAATCTCCTCCCACACCCGCCCCTCGTTGTCTCCACCTCGCAACAAGCGGTCCACCGTGTCGTTGTACCGTTCGTACCCCTTGACAAACAATGGCGCCAACACCTCGTTGTGGCGGTGCCAATACGCCCCGAAAGAATCGATGTAGCTCTGCGAGGCGTGGTCGCCCATGGGCCGAGTGCGGACCACCAACATGCGACGACCTCCCATGTCAATGGCCTTGTCGAGCGGCAAGGGATCCGAGTATCCTCCATCGAACATCCATTCTCCCCGAAACTTGACCTTGCCCCGCGTCACCATCGGCAAAGTCGAAGACGCCACGAGGGCGTCCAACCACTCCCGACCCTGAGGCTGAAGGTAGCGGGGCTCCCCAGATTCCAAATGGGTGGTCACCACGAACGCTTGGGTGGACTCTTGCGCACGCGCCAGCGCCTCCAAATCCAACGGTGCATGGCGCATCACATGGGCCTTGAGGTGCGACAAGTTCATCAGCCCCTCCTTCGACCACGCCGAGGAAAACCGTATGAAGGTGCCGTCTTCAACCAACTCCCGCGAGATTCTGTAGAAGTGCTTGTATTGACCCGAAAGATGGGTGGCCATCACCATGGACCCTGCACTGACCCCCAACGTGCGCTCAAACTTCAACGGCCCCAAAAGCAGCAACGCATCCATCACCCCGGCCGTGAATGCGCACCGGAGGCTTCCTCCTTCAAGGATGAGGGTGTCGTATGTGTTCAAGGGAATCATTGGCCTCTACATGTATAACGCATGCCTTGGCCAAACGTTGCCACTTCAGAGGTCCCATTTGGGACAGGTGTGGCATTCCCTTTCAGAACTCCCCCACCTCAGGGCGACGCCTGCACTGACGTAATCCGCCCTCCAATCGGTGAATCGAAGCGACACAAAGGCATCCAACGTGGGATGAACCGAGAGAAACAGCTGCGCCTTGTTGTAGCCGTGAATGAACCCAGGCGTGGGGTTGACCAGCACAGCTCCCTTGATCAAGTCCAGTCTCGCGCGACCAAACATCCAAGACCAACCCGCGCTCACCCCAGGTTGAAGGCGGTCCAACACGTTGGCCGCAAGGGTGTCCGACGGAGCGTCGGTGTTGGGATCGGCGCGCAAGGCTCCGTGGTGGACGACCGCCGCTTGGGCCGTGAGACCATAGCGGGGAGACACGATGTATGTGGTCTGGGCGAAGAGCTCTTGAACGCCGTAGATGTGCCCGCCGTACGCTGCATGGTCGCGTCCACCGAGTCCCAAACCAACCGCCGACCTGAAATTCTTGGGCGTTGCGCCGTCCATGTACACGCGTCGACGAGGCGTCTCCACGAGCCGAACAATGAGCTTCGCCTGTGGCGTGTTGATGCCCTTGTTGGGGCGACGAACCCCGCCGTTGCTCGTGTGCAAAACGCCCAACCCCAAACTGATGGGACTGTCGTTGGCCACGGTGATGCCCAATCGCACCAACGCATTGAGATGAGACCCCACCGCCTCCATCCGAGGGTCGGGCTCTTCGGCGTTGTACACCGTGGAGTTGTAGGCCAGTCCCGTGCTGAAGGACCACCCCACGAGACGCGTCTGTCCGGTGCGAAGGGTCCAGCCGATTTGAGGTTGCCATCCGTATAGCGAGGAGCCGATGCGGTGCACCCCCACAAATCCGCCGTGCTCCACCCCACCAAAGAACGCCGCCCAGCCGTTGGTGGCACGCGTCATCCAGCCTGCATACCCGCCAAACGCGGGCGCCTCGATCACATCTCGCATGTCGCCCTCTGCGAGCCACACGCCGCTCGTGGCACTCACTTCAGTGGGCCACCATTGCATTTGGGCTTCGCACGTGACCGCGAGGACCATCGTCCACCACACCAAGACCTGTTTCATCGCTTCACAAATGCAGATTCGTAACGGGCGATCCACTGCTCAGGTGTCACGCGTTGCGCAAGGTCTTCCAACAACGCCCACGGAATCTTGGACGGGTTCTTGAACCGGATGCAACTTTTTCCCATGTCCAATTTTCCATGCGCCTTGGCGTCCCACCGCCCCTTGAACCACGCCATGTCCTCTTCGCTAGCGTACAACCCCATGTGGTACAAGGCGATGAAGTTCTTTTGGTTGGCAAAACTGACGAACGGCAAAGGCAACGCGGGATTGCAGTGGTACCCGGCAGGGTACACACTGTGCGGCACAACGTAGCCTGGCATGCCGTAGCTCAACCCTTCTTCAAACCCTGAGGGCAGGTTGTCGGACAGGATTTGGCGCATGCGACGCAGCGCGTCCTGCCGGTCTTCCGGCGCTTTGGACAAGTAATCCTCCACCGATGAAGCCTCGATTCTCATGGTTTGAATGTACTGGAATGGCGTCGATCAGGAGGTTCGCGAAACCAAAAACCACGCGTTCAGCAACTCTTCACGGTTGTAGCGCATGGTTTGGCCCGTGTTTTGGTCCACCACATCGCAGCCTGCAGCCTCGCAGACCGCTTGACCTGCTGCCGTGTCCCACTCCATGGTGGGCGCAAAGCGCGGATAGGCATCGGCGGTGCCCTCGGCCACCATGCACAACTTCAAGGAACTGCCCTTGCTGATCAGCTCCACCTCCCCATGCTCTTGACGCACTTGGTCGACGTAGGCCTCGGTCTCGGGAGACATGTGCGAGCGGCTGGCCACCACGGTGAAGGGACGCGTGTCTGAAGGCAAGGGCAAGGACGTTCTCGTGGACCAGGCGTTCGCCGCCTCGGAGCCTCCCTGGCCTCCCACGTCCAGTCGCCAGGCCCCTTCTCCCACCACCCCGACGTAGGCGTGACCCAACACAGGGGCAAGCACCACCCCACCGGCCACACGGCCTTGGCGAACCAACGCAATGTTCACGGTGAATTCTCCGTTGCGCTTGATGAATTCTTTGGTGCCGTCGACCGGATCCACAATCCACAATTCGTCCCAGTCTTGACGCTCTTGAAACGGCATGTGCTTGCCCTCTTCCGACAGCACGGGAATGCCGGTGGCGCTGAGGTGCTCCAGAATGACTTCGTGGGCGGCTTTGTCGGCCAAGGTCAAGGGACTGCTGTCGCCTTTGTACTCCACGCCCACATCCTCACGCCCATACACCTCCATGATGGCCTGCCCCGCATCCATGCTGGCCTCGAGGGCCACCTTGATCCAATCGTTCATGGCGTCAAAGGTCCGTCACACGGCCTTCACTTCGCAAGGGTCATGCGCTTGACGTCGGTGTACCGACGACCACCGGTTTCCACCTCCACCCGGTAGAGGTAGGATGCCGCTGGCAAACCGAGCGCTTCGAAGTCCACTGCAATGGCGTGCTGGCCCGCAGGAAGCGTTCCCAAATCTGCGAAATGCACGCATTGGCCTTCAGCACTCCACAGTGCCCAAAACACCTCCCCCGCTTGCTTCAATTCCAGCGGAATCTCGGTCGCGGTGGAGACGGGGTTGGGGAAGTTTTGGCCCACCTGAAAGACCGTCGCATTCTGCATTTCCTGGTACCCGACCCCACTTGTGCCTGCCCCCTCCACCGTCGCTTCGTACAGCGACACATACTCCTGCGAGTCCTCGTCCCATGCGAGATCGGCCAATTGCAGGTCAAATCCGTCGACAAAGACCCCGTCTTGCGAGGGGGACAACGGATCGGGTCCAGCCGGATACAATTCAAGATTCGCGTTGACCGCCGCCACCGCATCCTCATGCGGCCAAGTCCATTGACTGACCACACTGTACTGAGAGCTCACAAAGACCTGGAAATGCACATGCGTCACCCGCCCGGGATACCACCCAGGAAAAATGGTCACGAATTCGCACTCCCCATTGGCGTCGGTCATTTGGTATCCGCGGCAATACGTCAGCCCCTCGGACCCCATCGCCGCGTAGCCTGAATAATTCCCGTCGCGGTCGCAATGCCAAATGTTGACGCGCACGTTGGCCATGGGCTCGCAGTTGTCCGCCCCCACAATCCGCACACGTTGGCGCAACCGCACCCCTTCGCGGTCTTCTCGAATGTCTTGTCTGAAGAAGAATTCATTGTCCGTCAAATCCAGTGGAAACGGGCCTGGGGTCTCACTTGGAATCAGCACACAGTTGCTCCGTTGGGGGAGGCCGGAGGCCAAACGTTGGGCGGATCCAACCAAAGGAAGCGACGCGGGCAGGGCGACGGCGGCGCCCAGCGACTTGAGGAATTGACTGCGTTTCATGTTGCTGAAGCTACGTCAAGCGCCTCAAATGTGTTGGCTCAACCTCCTCCGAGTTCAAAGCGAACAGACCAGCTGCACGCGCACGTTGGTGCCTGGTTCCTGAATGTCCAAGTTGCGAAGCAACGACAACGTGGGGATGTAGGCCTGGTTGGTCAAGTTGATGACCTGGGCATTCACGCGAAGGCGTGGGCCCCATTGAACCGAGGTGCTGGCGTGCACGAGCACCGCATCCCGCGACGCCTCCAGCACCAGTCCGGACACGCCTGCCGCACCGCCTTCCTTGCCCCACGCACGCCTGACTTCCCAGCGTCCTGTGGGGGGAGGCGTCCAAGGCAATTCTTCGCCGGCAGGGTTGCTTGAATCGACGACAGACAATGCGGTGCGCAACGACCATTGGGGGCCCCAACTGGGCACGTACAGGGCGTTGACATCCACCCCCTTCAAGCGGGCCTCCGTGGCTTGATGCAATTGCACCGGCAACCCCTCAGGATTGACTTCGCCGCTGGGCACCAGCATCATGTAATGGTCAATGTGGCTGGCGTACATCGCCACGTCGCCACTCCATCCGTGCTCCCCCTGAGGCTCTTTCACCCACTGCACTTCCAAGCTGTGGCTGGTCTCCAAGTCCAAATCCGGATCCCCGCGCTCCTCCCGAAAACTGTCGTGGTGGTTTCCAAACGCGAGCAACTCCGCCAATCCCGGCGCCCTGTTGCCTCGGAGAACGTGCAGGCCCAAAGTGTGCGATTCCGCGGCACGCCATTTGGTCCCGACCGCGCCCGAGACCATGGCGTAGGAACGCGTCCCTCCCGTGGCCAAGTCTGAACCTTGCGGCAGTCCGGGCCGGGCTTGCCACTCCAAGCCGTGGATGTCTCCGCGGATGGACGCCGAGGGAACCCAAGCGCCTGCGTTTCGAGACACCTTGGCGTGCACGCCTCCACCATGAATGTTCGCGTCGGGAATCAACTGTTCCGACGTCGCGATGAGCACGGAGTCGTTGGTGTTGGTTTTGGAATAGCCCTGACTGCCCACAGTCCACGTCCACCCCCCTTCTCCTTCACGCGACGTGCGAATGTCGAAGCGGGTCGACCGCAAACTCAAATCCAAGCGCGTGTACGCCAACTCGTTTTCTTCCGTCAAGCTGTCGGGGCCCACCACGTCCAGCTCTTTCCGATGGTTCAACTGGTAACTCACCGTGGGATGCCATTCCCACAAGCCCGTCCTGAAACGCGCCCCCAAGGTCAACATGTGGTCTCCCGATTGCTCCGTGCCACCGGATCCAACGATGCCCGCCGTGTTGTAGCACGAGCTGTACGCACCCTCCCAGGTTCCCCACTCTCGGAGGTACCCAAACCGTCCTTGCGAGTAGAACTGGCGCAAGGCTGAACCAGCCACAGCATCTCCCGACGGCAACTTGTATTCTCCCAACCGGTTCACCCCCGACAAAATGACATGGTGCGCTTTGGCACTTCTTTTTTGGGTCATCACGGAGGCTTGGAATCCCTCTGTGTTGCTGTGGCCGGTGAGGGACATTTGGGTCAACCGCCCCACCTCAGATAGAGGCCCGGTGGGGACCACCTTCAGCACCCCTCCGTAGGCGTCGGGACCGTACTGCAACACTTCAGGTCCGCGAATGACGTCCATTCGTGACACCCCTTGTTCCGGAAAGAAGATGCCGTGTCCCTCTCCCCATGCCTGGCTCTCGACCCGTGCATTCAGGAACAAGGTGGCCACACGCAAACCCGAAAGACCGCGCAAGACGGGACGCAACATGCCAGGACCCGCCGACATCATGTGCACACCAGCGACGGACTTCAACGCTTGAATGCGAGAGGCAGCCGGAATGGCATCCAAGGCCTCCACCTTCATCTCACGGATGTCAGCGACGGTCCTTCCGTGGGGGCGATCTTCGGAGGTTTGCACCACCGCCTCGGCCAGGTCTTGCGCAACCGCAGACATCACCACCACCAAACGTGGCGCAGGCAGACTCACCGTGCGTTCTGCATCCAGGTATCCCACGTGGGTCACCAGCAACCGTGCTTGTGCACCGGAAACTTCGAGTTCGAATTGTCCCTTCGGCCCCGTGGTGGTGGCCACATCGCCCGCCATGCAGTGGGCCCCAACCAAAGGCTTTCCCGCCTCGTTGACGACGGTACCATACAGGGTTTGTGCCCACGTTGAAAGGGCCAAAACCATGAGGCATGCCACACTGAAAAGACGTTGAACAGGAACCTTCATCGGAGGGCAAAAGTACCGGCAGGCGGGACCTCGGCGCCCTGTTTTCGTGTCACGCCTCCGTCACATTCCGCACTGTTCCTCGAGGGGGCGCTGTCCACGACCGGACGTTCAACATTGGCGTTCGACCGAGGCGCCCTTTGACGACGTCTGAATGTACATTGCTGAACACCTTCAAACGATCGACATGAAAGCATTCACCCTTGCCACCGTAGCTGGCGGACTGACCTTGTTTGTTTGGCAGTTCCTTTCCTTCGCCGCCATCAACCTTCACGGCCCCGCCCAAGAATACACTCCCCTTGACCGGGAGATTTTGGCCCACCTCGCCGAATTGAACCTGGAAGAAGGGATGTACGCCCTGGGCAGCCCCTCTCCTGAGGAGCGTGCAGATCCCGAAGGATTGGGCGCCGACTACATGGCGCGCATGGAGGGTCAACCCTACGGCGTGCTCAATTACCAGCACGAATGGCGAGGTGACATGACCCCCAACCTTTTGAGAAGCCTTGTGATGAACTTGCTGACGGCAGCGTTGCTCACTTGGCTGTTGGGCAAGGTGAACACCTCCACCTTGACCACCAAGGTGGGCCTGTGCGTGGCAGTGGGCTTCGTGGGGTTCATGTTCTACCCCTACAGCACCTTCATTTGGTTCAAGAATCCTGACATTGTCGCCCACATGATCGACGCTGTTGTGCCCTTCGCCCTGGTGGGTGCGTTGAACCATTGGATCCAATGAACCTGATCTCCCGCTGCGCTTTCCTTGTCATCGTCTCAGCGATGGCCTTCGCTTCATGTGGCCCCCAACCTTCGCCTGCGCCTTCCTCTCAGGCCACATGGGCCTTGGCCATCCATGGCGGGGCGGGGCATTTTGGGGAGGAAGATTTGACGGCCGCTCAAGAGGAGGCCTACGAAGCCGCACTTTCCTCAGCGCTTGAATTGGGCCAAGCCCTTTTGGACGATGGCGCGCCAGCCGTAGACGTGGTGGAGCAGGTGGTCCGCTTGCTGGAAGACGACTCCCTGTTCAATGCCGGACGAGGGGCCGTGTTCACCTCCGAGGGGACCCATGAACTCGACGCCTCCATCGCCGACGGCGCCACGCGCAACTGCGGAGCTGTGACAGGACTGCAAGGCTTCCGGCATCCCATCAGCGTGGCACGTCTGGTCATGGACAGCAGCGAACACGTGTTCTTCAGCGGACACGGAGCCGGGGTGTTTGCGGAGGGACAAGGCGCGGAATCGGCACCCGCGGGGTGGTTTGACACCGACAAGGCCTACCGGCGGTACCGTCGAGCGGCGGAGCGCGCGGGCGACACCCCAGTTCCTCTGGAGGAAAAACGTGGCACCGTTGGGTGTGCCGCCCTCGACGTTCACGGCAATTTGGCCGCGGCCACATCCACCGGTGGCATGACCTACAAGCGCCACGGACGCATTGGCGACAGCCCCATTGTGGGCGCGGGAACTTGGGCCGACAACCGAACCTGTGCCGTGTCCGCCACAGGCTGGGGAGAATACTTCATCCGGACCGGGGTGACGCAGGACATCCACGGCCGCATGCTTCACGGTGGTCAATCCTTGAGAGAGGCCTGCGAAGGGGCGATTTTTGACGAGATGGGGGCACTTGGTGGAGACGGTGGCGTCGTTGCCGTCGATGCCCAGGGACACGTCGAATTGGTGTTCAACAGCACCGGAATGTTCCGAGCTCAAGCCCTCAAAACAGGAGATCGAGTGGACCGCGAGGTGGCCATGTTTGGGCCATATCAGCCCTGAACAACCATGTCAGGCGCTTCCTAAGTGCGCCCTTCGGAATCGACGTCGTTTGAGGCCGTCTTGAAGCGCGTCACCAACCAACCGATCCAGCCTCCAATCATCAGCACCCCACCGACGGGCGTCAAAGGGCCCAACACGGCGCGCACGCCGGAACCCGCATCCACCGTGGCCAACACCACAAGGGCGAAGATGCTTGTGGAAAAGAGGGCTGTCCCCCACGCCACTGCGGCAAGGGCACGTGCGGCCCATTTTGATGGACGGCCACTGCCTGCACCCACCAGGGCCGCCCCCATCACGAGCAGGTACAGACTTGCGGTTTCCCAAGAGCCGAGACGTTCTGGCGTCAACACCCCTTCCAAGGCGTGTGCGGCCATGGCCCCCGTGGATGCCCCCAAGGCGAGAAACGCACTGCCCCAAAAGGGGGCATAAGAACGGCCAGGAGAAGGGCCGTCAGCCACGGCTCAAAATTTCATCGGTGTTGGCCTGGATGGTGTCGCACAAACCGTCCAACGGAAGGTCGTTTTCATCGACACCAAAGGGGTCTTCGATTTCCTCGGCAATCAATTCGACGCTCACCAGGATGTAGAACACCAACATCACAACCGGCACAGCCCACCATCCAAACGTCGACACAAAACCAAGGGGCAACGTCACCACGTACAGGAAAATGAATTTCTTCATGAACATGCTGTAGCTGTAAGGGATGGGCGTTTTGAGGATGCGTTCGCACGCCCCCAGAATGTCGACCATGCGCTCGAGGTTTTGCGACACAAGCCAATGCTGCTGTGCCGTCCACTCCCCCGACTTGAGACGGCCCATGGCTTCGCGCTCCATGGCCTGGGCCCACGCATTGGGTGCATGCTCGGCACCGGAAAACGCCGCCCCACTCGGACGGGCAGGATCTCCAGGCAGAGAAGGTCGCAAGTGGTCCCGCAGCGCTTTCACAAACCCGGGAATGTGGGACTTGTAAAACGCCCAAGACGATTCGTCTTCACTGAACTCGCGAATCCGAACGGCCAGCGTGCGAGAGACGTTGACCAGCGCACCCCACTGCTTTCTTCCTTCCCACCAACGGTCGTACGCTGTGTTGGTCCGAAAGACCAGAAACAGGGACAGCACAAATCCAAGAAGCGAGTGCACCACGTTGCTGAGTTCCACGGGTTCGTCGAGATAGTGCAATTCCACGTAGCACACGCCTGCGCTGACCACGCCCATGGCGAGCATCAAAGGGAACAGTTTCCGAAACACTTGGCGGCTGTACGCCGCAAAAATCAACGCGAACCAACTCTTGGGGTTGTACTGAATCATGAGAACATCCTTGTGAGATGCACAAAACTAAACCCACCTGAAAGAGGTCAGGTTTGGTCGGTCAGGACTTTGTACGTGGGATCCTCGAAGTGGTTGACTTCGATGATGGCGTCCGCCTTGTCGATCAAACGACGGCAGTCCTCGCTCAGGTGACGCAAATGGACGGTTTTCCCAGCTTCTTCGTAACGCGAGGTCAGACGGTTGAGTGCCTCAATGGCCGACATGTCCACCACGCGGCTTTCGGCAAAGTCGATGACCACATGTTCCGGATCGCCTTGAATGTCAAATTTCTCAGCAAACACCGTGGTCGACCCAAAGAACAACGGCCCGTAAATCTCGTAGTGCTTCCAGCCGTTCTCGTCCACGCGTTTCCGCGCACGGATGCGGATGGCGTTGTCCCATGCAAACACGAGCGCCGCCACCACCACGCCGAGCAACACCGCCAGCGCCAAGTTGTGCAACACCGCCGTCACCACCGTGACCAGCACCATGATCAACACGTCGGACGTGGGCATGCGGCGGAAGGTGCGAAGCGACGCCCACTCAAACGTTCCAATGGCCACCATGATCATCAACCCTGTCAAGGCCGCCATGGGCAGGCGCTCGATCAGGGGCGCGCCAAACAGAATGAAGACAAGCAACATCACCGCGGCCACAATGCCGCTCAACCGCGCACGTGCACCTGAGCTGACGTTGATGAGGCTTTGGCCAATCATGGCGCAACCGCCCATGCCGCTGAACAGCCCGCTGAGCACATTCGCCGCTCCCTGGGCCACGCACTCTCGGTTGCCCTGCCCACGTGTGCCGGTGATTTCATCCAAGATGTTCAGCGTCAACAGACTCTCAATCAGCCCCACCCCCGCCACAATGACGGCGTAAGGAAAGATGACCTGAAGCGTCTCCAGCGTCAGTGGGACGTCAGGCAGGTGAAACGGCGGGAAGCCTCCTTGGATGGAGGCGAGATCCCCCACCGTTTTGGTGTCCAACCCCAAGACCGCCGTCAGCCCAAAAATCACGAGGATGGCGGTCAAACCTGAAGGGATTTTCTTGGTCAACCGCGGCAAGAAGGCGATGATGGCCATGGACAACAAGGTCAGCGCCACAAACACACCCAACTCTCCCCCGTGAAGCCACTCTCCACCGTCGGTTTTGAATTGGTCGATTTGGCTGCCCCCAATGATGATGGCAAGGCCATTGACAAAGCCAAAAATCACGGGCTGCGGAACCAATCGCATCAGCTTTCCGAGCTTCAAAAACCCAGCCGCCGCTTGCATCAATCCCGCGAGGATGACCGTGGCGAAGATGTACTCCGGCCCGTGGGTCACGACCAAGGCCGCGATGACCACCGCCACAGCTCCTGTCGCTCCGCTGATCATGCCGGGCCGGCCGCCCAACACACTCGCCGTCAACCCCACCACAAAAGCGGCGTACAACCCCGTCAATGGGCTCAAGCCCGCAATCAAGGCAAACGCCACAGCCTCCGGAATGAGGGCCATGGCAACGGTGAGACCACTGAGAATTTCAAGACGGTAATCGACCGTTTGGCGAAAATCAAACAAGGCAAGACGCATGGGAAGGGGCTGAAAATGAAGCCGCAAAGGTACTCCCTCGTTTGGACTTCAGCCGCGCGTCTTCAGCCTTCCTTCACAAAGAGGTCGTGGACAATGTTGCCCTCTCCAAACACCTCCATGCTTTCGCA
>WTJL01000215.1 GCA_011524845.1 Flavobacteriales bacterium
CACAGCTTTGGGTTTGCCTTGGGCGGCACAGGCTACTTGGTGGCAGGACAAACCCCCAACGGCTTCAGCGACAACATGTACAAGTACGACCCCGTTGCGGACGCCTGGAGCAGCCTCCCGGACTTTCCCGGAGCCGAGCGTGGGTACACGATCGGGGACACGTGGAACGGCGAGGCGTGGATGGGGTTTGGGCTGGGCAACGACGGTCCGTTGAACGACTTGTGGAAGTTTGATCCTGCAACCGAAACCTGGACCCAAATGGCGTCCTGCCCCTGCGAGGCACGCTACCACCCCGCGTTTGTGGCCATGGACGGCCACATTTACATGGGCCTTGGCTCGAGCTTTTCCGGCGACCTCGGCGATTGGTGGGACTACGACATGGCCACCGATTCCTGGAGCCAAAAACCCGACCTCCCCGCCTCTCCCCGGCACCACCCCTACCAGTTTGGGATCGACGGCATCGTCTACACGGGGTTTGGGCACAGCGGCGAAGACATCTTCAACACGTGGTACGCCTACGACCCCAGCACGGAGACCTGGAGCGACATGGCGGAACTGCCGAGCCAAGGACGCGTGGCGGGCACGCAGTTTTCGCACAACGGCTTGGGCTTTGCGTTGAGCGGCGACGGAGAAACCCACAGTTCGATGGAGGACGGTGAGTTTTGGGCGTACAACCCTGAGACCGACGCTTGGTCGCAGTGGCCTTCCCACCCTGGATGGTCCCGTTGGGCCCCGGCGTCGTTTGTCATCGACGACGTGGTGTACTTCATGCAAGGCACCACCACCGACCCCGACTCGGACGAATACGTGGCCGCCAATTACAAGTTCAGCCTGGTCCCCACCGTTGCCAATGACGTGGCGGTGGACGGTTACTTGGGAGAGTTGAACGGCTGCGCAGGGGGCGACGAACCCATTGTGGCCCAAATCCGAAACCTCGGCGCCCCCGGGTTCCTCGAGGTCAACCTGTCCATGGTGGTGGACGGCAGCGTGGTCCTGTCTCAGCCCTGGAGCGGCACGTTGGCGAGTTACGAGACCGCCGGCGTGGTGTTGGGATCCTACGACACGTCCGGCTTGGACGCCTTCGACTTGATCTTGGACACCGACGACGAAGACCCCACCAACAACGCCTTCACGGTCGAGGCGACCGATCTGCCAGAAGCCTTCCTCACTTGCGTTGTGAACCTCAACACCGACGCGTGGGGCGACGAGACGGGCTGGGCCATCCTGGACGATGCCGGCAACGAAATCGCCGGGGCACCCGCAGGCACCTACGACTCCAACCAGTCCTATGAAGTGGAGGTGACCTTGCCCGCCGAGGGCTGCTACGAAGTGGTCCTCACCGACACCTACGGCGACGGCATGGTCGGCAATTGGGGATCCGGACCGGGGTCCTTCACCTTGACCACCTTCGAAATTCCTGGCAATCCCTTCACCGACTTCAACGTCTTTGAGTACGGCGGTGGGTTTGAGTTTTCTGAACTCCGACAACCCTTTCGTGCCATCGCGGCCGACGCCAGCCACACCCAAGACCTCTCCACTGCCGTCATGGCCAAGGTCTTCCCCAACCCCGTCCGCGACGTGTTGACCGTCGCATGGCAAGGGCCTGCAAGACAAGGAAGGATCGAAGTGTTCACGGCGCAAGGACAACCCGTGTTGTCTCGCACGATCGCACCTCAACCCCGCATCACCTTGCCCACAAGCCATTGGGCCCAAGGCGTTTACACGGTTCGTCTCCAAAGCGATCAGGGAACCCAAACGTGGCAAGTGTTGAAGCCTTGACCTACCTTGTAGTGCACCCCAACACCACGTCATGAAAAAGAACATGGGCACCTTGGACCGCATCATCCGCTTTGCGCTTGCGGCCACCTTTCTCTACCTGTACTACGTGAGCTACTCGATGTACAGCGAAGTCAGCTCTGACATTTGGGGCTTGGTGTTCTTCATCTTGGGGTGTGGCCTGACACTCACCAGCATCTTTGGGTTTTGCCCTGTGTATGCCCCGTTTGGGCTGTGCAGCACGAAAAACGCCAAATCGACCCGCGCCTGAGGTTCATGCCCTCCAAGACCGCGGGTCCTCGAACAGCTTTCGTATTTTGAGGCATGCTTCGTCGTGAATTCCTTCAAGGCTCGGCCATCGTCGGCGCCTCCCTCGTTCTTCCCCGCATCCTTCGTGCGTCGTCTGGAATGTGGGCGGAAGGCGGCGAACGCACCATTGCGCGGGTGCTGACAGCCAAGAGCACGATGGTCCAAAACACGCCCGTCATCCGCTCCTTTGCCGGCAACCACACCGACCTGGTGTCGCCATGGGTGATGCTTGACGAGTTTGGGCCGATGCGCATCGAGCCAGGCACCTTGGGCATGGACATCAAAGCCCACCCCCACGCCGGCATCACCCCCACCACGTACCTCATCTCCGGAAGCGGCCGTCACACCGACAGCCTCGCCAACGACATCGTGTACCGCAAGGGCGAATTCATGCTCTTCAGTTCCGGTCGCGGCGCCATTCACGAAGAGGTCTCGAGCGACGAGATTCGCCGCGATGGCGGGACGGTGCACGGGTTTCAGATCTGGCTCAACACGCCGTCGCACGAGAAGTTTTGCAACCCGTCCACGCGCATTCACGAGCGCGAAGAAACGCCCATCGTCGAACTCGGCGATGCGGAAATCAAGGTCATGATTGGCACCCTGAACGGATGCACCTCGCCGGTGTTCACGTTCACGCCCGCCTTCTACTACCACATCACCCTTCCTGCCGGAGGCCGCCTCGACCTTCCCGTGGACCCGACCCACAACGCCTTTGCCCACATCATCGAGGGCAAGCTCGAGGGCGAAGGCCGAAACCTCTTGCGCGACGAGCAACTCGCCCTGTACGACCGCGGCGGCGACGTGATGCGTTTCCACGCCCTCGAAGACTCGGAATTCTTGGTCTTGGGCGGCGAACCGCTGAACGAGCCTCTGGTGAGCTACGGTCCGTTTGTGATGAACTCGCAAGACCAAATCAACGCCTGCATCCGCAACTACCGCGCAGGCAAGATGGGGCA
>WTJL01000059.1 GCA_011524845.1 Flavobacteriales bacterium
CAGGATGTGGAAGTGCTTCGAGTAGGTGACGTACACGAGGAAGGCGAGGATGCCCAAAATGTGGAACCACCACATGCCACGTTCCACGGCGACCACTCCAGCATCGGTCATGCCCTCGTACAGCGGCACGAGGAATTGACTCACGGGAAACGACCCCGCAACGATGTAGTGGTCCAAGCCTCGGCCTTGGGCAATGCTGTCTGCCGCATTCATGCTGAGGAACGCAAACATCAGCAGCACCTCGGCGATCAAAATCAGATTGGCGTCCAAGGTGGGCCAACCGCCCATTTCGGGGGATTTGAACCGGGCCAGGGCCAAGCCGTTTCGGCGCACAAAAAACACAACACAAGCCAGCACCACGAGGGCGGCCAAGACTTCAAACGTACCAATGAGCACGTTGTACACTCCCCCCAGCCCTGCAAACACGCGGTGCGTGCCCAAAAACCCATCGATCAGGATCTCCAGCAATTCGATGTTGATGACCACAAAGCCCACGTAGATGAGGATGTGCATGATGCCTGCCACAGGCCGGGCGACCATTTTTCCTTGTCCGAAGGCCACGCGGGCCATCACTTTCCATCGGTCCGCCGGACGGTCAAATCGGTCGACGTCCTGGCCCATCAAGATGTTGTTGCGGATGAAAGCCACTCGGCGGGCGAAGAGTCCCGCACCGGCGGCCACGCACACCGCGAATAGAAGTTGCGCAATCATGGATGTCAGTCGTTGGAAGAGGAACCGCCCTCTTGGCTCTCAAGTTCGTCAGCAATGATGTCTCGAAGGCGCATGAGGTCCTTCTTTGAAAATTCAGATTTCTGCTTTCGTCCCAAGAGGTTGACCTGAACGTATTTCCACGGGTGCATTTGGAGGTCGTCCAAGAGCAACTGCAATTCGAGGTTGGTGGCCACCAGACCGTCGTGCAGGCTGTCGCTGACCACGAGCTTGCCCAGTGATCCTTCACCTGCAGCGATGCGTGCTGTGATGTTGCTGACGTCTTCGAGGGCGTCGTTTGCGCGGGCCATGGTGGCCGCAAACTCTACGCGAGACAACGAGTCACTCAGGTCAGAGAAATTCTCGATGGCGTTGGTCAAGTCTCCGCTGCTGGCATTGAGCGTGGTGGTCAGCGAACGGACGTTGGACATCACCCGCTTGAAGTTGGAGCGGTTTTCCGCCACGGTGCTGTCCAAGTTGGCCGCCGTGGACTCCAGCGACTCCACCGTGCGTTGCACGCTCTCAAGGGCGGCAGGAAGTTGGCTCGTGGCTTCGCTGCTGAACACGCTTTCGATGTCCAAGATGACCCGCTCCACCGACTTGATGAGGTCGGTGGTTTTCCGCTGGAGCGGTTCGATTTGCTTGGCCACTTGTGCCGCAATGTCGTCTTCCACATTGTCCTGCAGCGTGTCGCCGGACGCCGCCATGGTCTCCGAGTCTCCGCGGTCGATGCGAATCGCTTTGGTGCCAAACAGGTCCGAGCTGTGGATCATCGCCACCGAGTTGGCAGGGAAGAAGAGGTTGGGGTGCTCCACGCCAAACTCCACAACCAATTCGCCCTGGCCGCCTTCGACGAATTCGATGCGCCGCACTTGGCCGACTTGGTACCCGTTGATCAGGACGGGATTGCTCACGGCCAAACCGGCCACGTCTTTGTAGACGGCGTAGTACGTGTTGCTCCGGGCAAATGGATTGAAGCCTTTCAGGTAGTTGACCCCCAAGACCAGCAGAACGATGCCCGCGACGACGAGGACACCTACTTTGAATTCTGGTCGGAGTGTGTTCACTGCAATGGGAGGTTGAGCATGGTGCGGGCGCGAGACATGGGGATTTGGGTGTCTCCATCGAACGCCACCACAAACGCCCCTTCAAAGCCTTCGCCCCTCAGCGCCACTTTCGCGGCATGGGCGTCGTCGGGGTGGGCGTGGTGTCCCGCAACATACTTGTACAATCCATGACGAATGTAAGGTTTGGCCTCTGAGTGCCCACGGAGTTCAGGGGATTCTGGGGATAAAGCCGACTCGGTTGTGAGTATCTGAACCCCAAACCACACCTCAGACGCCTCGTTCGCCGGCGCTTCCGTTGAATTCGCCTCTTCTCGAGGGGTGTCGTTGGAAGGAGCAGGGGTCGGAGGAGGGGGCGGCGGGATGTCCTCTGCTTGAGAGGTCCTCGACGAGAGGTAGGTGTCTCGAAATGCGCGGTAAATGGCAGACGCCATGTACGCTTTGCCGTTGTCCGAGTGCAAGAAATCCTCTTCTTCCGGGTTGGTCAGGAAGCCCAATTCGACGAGGGTGCTCGGCATGGTGGTGTACGAGATGACGTAGAACCCCGCTTGTTTCACCCCACGGTCTTTGCGTCCGACCCGTTCGCGGAATTGCTGTTGGATCGAGGCCCCCAAGGTCAAGCTGGCATCGAGGTTGACGTTTTGGCGCAGCGCAAGTGCGATGTACGTGTCCGGGTCGTTGGGGTCGAATCCATCGTAGTTCTTCTCGTAGCCTTCCTCCTTGAACATGGAGGCGTTTTCCCGCATGGCGACGCGCAAGCTTTCCTCGCTCTTGTGCATGCCCATGACGTAGGTGCTCGAGCCCCGCGCGCCCGGGTTGTCGAAGGCGTCGCAATGGATCGACACGAACAAGTCCGCTTGGGCCTCGTTCGCAATGCGCACCCGATCACGGAGCGCGGGAAAGCTGTCGTCTTTCCTCGTGTAAATCACCTTTACCTCGGGCAAATTCTCTTCGATGTACGCCCCCAATTGGAGGGTCACGTCGAGGGTGATGTCCTTCTCTGTCGCGCTGTAACGGCCGGTGCCGAGGTTGCCTGGGTCCTTCCCGCCGTGTCCCGCATCGAGCACCAACGTCAGGACAGGGGGCGCAGGCGCAAAGGCCGCACATGCTGTCACAAGGGCAACACACGCGGCGATGACGCGTTGTTTGGCTACTTTTGGACGCTGCTTCATGCCGGTTCTCAAACATACCGCTCACCCCTGTGGACGCGCGATGCGGACGGGCTCGATTATCCTTTTTTGGATGTTGA
>WTJL01000192.1 GCA_011524845.1 Flavobacteriales bacterium
GCATGCATCGACGACGGGTCTTGCGACTTGACCGAAGGCTGCACCAATGTCTTCGCTTGCAACTTCGAACCTGCCGCCTGCGTGGACGACGGGTCCTGCGAATTTTGCTACTTCTCGAATTGTGTCACCGTGTCGACCAACATCATTGGCTTTGGGTCGGGAAACTGGTCGATCGTCGACGAAAGCGGAACCTTTCCCATCGGAATCAATGGCAGCAGCTTCACCGGCACCCCGGCAGAAACCACATTCTGCATCGACGACGGCTGCTACACTTTTGAATTGAACTCGTCAGGCGGATTGTTTCCCAACCCACTTGCCACATGGACCATTGAAGGTGCAGATGGAGGAACCATCTCCGGCAGTGGAAACGCCTCTTTCCAAATCTCCTTTGGTGGTTCGGGAGGGTGCACCGACCCTGTCGCTTGCAACTACAACGCGTCGGCCTGCTTGGATTTGGACAATTGCCAATATCCTGGATGCAATGACCCTGGCGCGTGCAACTACAATCCAGACGCTGGCGACTGTGGCTTCGTGGAGTGCGAGTACTCTGAAGTCTATGTCAGCATCACGGACAATGGCTCGACAGGGGTGGTGGTGTATCCAGAAGAGCTAGGAGGTTGCACCAACGAACTCGCCCCCAACTACGATGCAGGTGCATTGTTCGAAGACGGGTCATGCATCCTGAGCTATCTCTGTGGCCCTGGAACGTACTACGACATGGATTTGGCCACCTGCCTCCCCAACTCTTGCTTGGGAGACTTTGATGGCAGCGGAGACGTGGCCACCAACGACCTCTTGACATTCTTGGGAGTCTACGGTCAATCCTGCGATTGACCTCGCTGACATTCACGTCCGCAGGCCAGTACGACCACAAGCCCAGAAACCACAAACGCGCCTGCCGGCGCGTTTGTCTTTCTCAGTCTCAGGCCGCCCTCACTCTCCGTACACCTCGTCCGACGTGCGCAACGTGAGGTTCGACACGTCCACCGTGCTGGTCATGAGCTCGCCATCGATGGTGTACTTCACAATCGCCGAACATCCACTCATCGTGGGCAACAATGCAATGACCTCGCCCGCAAGCGGACCGTACACGCTCGGCACATTGACTTGGCTTCCGACAGCGTACCCGCAGTCTTCACAGCCCACAGGCGCGTCGTCGTTCCCGTCTGCGACCGCCGCGGCCTTGTCCATGGCCTGACCCAACAAGCCGCCACCCAGGCCGCCCAAGGCATTGCCAAAGCGTCCAGCAGGCGCCTCTTCCTCCTCTTCGACTTCTTCCTCGGCTTCCGCCATGGGCACCAATTGCTCACCCGGGCGCAAAATGACGCAGTTCGACGCACAGGGTGAATTGTACGACCCCAAAATGGTCGCGGTGGCTTCCGTGGCGTAGAGGTCTTTCAACTCGCCCATGGCGCCCTCGGTGACGTACTGCACCAGCTTTTGGTCGTTGTCGAACATCGCGTACATCTTCGACATCTCGAAGTACGACGGGCTTCCGTTCAAGCGGTGGGCGTCGGTGTTCTCTTGGCCCGACTTCACTTCGCGTTTGCGGTGCATGTAGAGGTACTCCAAGAAAAGGTACCCGTCCTTGGTGTTCTGCAAGATCGCATTGGGTTCGCACATCAACGTGGCGTTGACGTCCTGAAGAGTCATCCCCTTGTTCAGGTTGAACATGCGCTCCACCGTCGTCGCGTAATCGCGTGTGACGACGTCCTTGGTTTGGGCTTGGGCGGCGACCATGCCGAGGGCCATCAACACCGCACACCACACCCACTGATTCATTGACTTTTTCATCGTGTTCAGGTTCATCAGTTGTTCAAAGAAGTGCCGTTGACGGTGATCTGAACGGACGCGTTGCCGTTGCCGTCAAGCAGTTTGCACCAGGTACAGGGTTCTGCCTCGTTGGGGTTTTCCCGAGGAATGGCCAAACAAGGCGTGCCGCAGTTGGGGTTGTCCGACTTGACGTACGTGAACTCTTCCGTGTCGCAAGGGCAGTACTCACAGAGCTTCTGGCTGTGCAACGCATCGGGGTTGTAGTTGACCGCCTTCTCGTCGGTGCAGCCGATGTAGGCACAGTTTCCACTGTCCAGCACAGCCGCAGGATCGTAGTTGTACGCGTCTTCATCGGTGCAGCCGTACTTGAACATGCACGAGCCGTCGTCTTCCTCCGCTTCGGGGTCGTAGTTCAAGGCCGCGTTGTTGGTGCAGCCTGCGCACACCACGTAGTCGTCGGAATTCGTGCACATCTCGGCCATGCCGTTGACCAGGCACGCCAATTCATGGGGCAACGTCGTTTCTGAAGCGTCGGTCAACACGCTGGAAAGGCCCCCTCCTTTGAAGTAAATGGACACCTCCTCGACGCCTTCGGTGTACACCCGCGTGCCCGAGTTGTTGACCAACTTTCGGTCGGCGTCCTTGCGGTCCAACTCTTGCTGGGCGCGACGCATGTGGTACACGTGCACCTCACATCCATCGGCCGAATTCAAGATGTCGTAGGGATACACGCCGAGCGCCTCGACGACTTGACCCTTGGTCATGCCCATGGTCAATCCCGCCAAATCGGACACCGTGCAAAACACGTCCGTCACGACGGTGTTGTAGACACAGCTTCCGTCGTCCTTGGTGGCCCAAGATTCGTAGTTGGTGGCTTCCTTGTCTGTGCAGCCGAGCCGCTCTTCTGTGGTGGTGGAGGTCGTTTTGCACGCCGAAAGCAGCAACAAACACGCCCCCAGGAGATAAAGTGATCTTCTCATCCTTGGTGAAAAATTTGGGTTCCGTCCCAAGTTGACACGCATCCCCTCTGAGACAAGCCCTTGGCCGCCAAGAGTTTTCCACCAAGCTCTTCAGATTGTTGCACGCCCGCGAACAGGCGCGCCTCTGTCACCCGCCGCAGGTCTGGCCAAACGATCCCAAGAACAGCAGCAAATCCTGCGTGCCGGTCGACCCGTCGCCGTCCACGTCGGTGGGGCACCCCTCGGTCGAGGTGTCGTACTCGCACGA
>WTJL01000112.1 GCA_011524845.1 Flavobacteriales bacterium
AGACCGGCGATTGGGGAGGAGATGAAGTGTGGGCGCATGGCGCACCTGTGCAGCTCGAACGGTTGCGTGGTGAGTGGTATGCCGTTCAGGTGGGCGCCTTCAAGGGCGCGCCCAAAAAAGCGTGGATTGAAAAAGCGGGGGAGCGGCTGGTGTACGAACCGTTTGACGATGGTTTGGCGCGATGGTACGCTGGGGTGCGACAGGACAAAGAGGGTGCGGACAAGCGGCTTCGCGAGTTGAAGCGATTTGCCGAGTTCTCAGACGCCTTTGTGGTTCGCCTGAACAATGGCGTGAGAGAGGTCATCCGCCCGGGCGAGGAAGACAACGTGGCCGAATCGGCATCGAGCGCGGAGGTTGAAACCGTTGCGGACGCATCGGTCGGGACCGAATCGCAAGGTGCCACGGCCGCCGCCACCAAGAACGACGACGCGAGCAACTTGGCGGGGAGCGAGTCTTCCAAGACGCAGGAGCCGGAAGCCCAAGCTTCTCCAGTCCTTGCCCCAACCGCAGGTTCGGCTGGCGAGAAGGCAAGCACATGGCACGTGGACATCGCCCGATACTACGGAACGGTTCCGTCCAAAGATGTGGCGTCATTGCTCTTCAAAGCAGCAGATTGGGGGGTGCGCAGCGTGGAGTTGTTTGGCCAAACCACGTACTTCTCTCGAACGGTGCAGGACTTGGCGGAGGCGGAACGCTTGTTGATGGACATTCAGAAAGAGGGATTCGACAACGCGGTGCTCGTCGAGGAAGAGTGAGTCGAAGAGGCGGAGGGAAGCGTAACTTTCAGCCATGAACGAGAACTTGCTTGTGAAGAATGTGCGCCTCGTGTGCTTGGTGCTCGCCATGGGGACATGGTCGTGGAATGGAGCAGCCCAAACCCCTGTCATCAATGAATTGATGGCGTCGAATGATTTGGCCCATTACGACGATTTCTTTGAGTTCGACGACTGGGTGGAGATTTACAACCCCGGGGGACTCGTTCAATTGGCGGGGTACCATTTGTCCGACGACCCCAACAATTTGACCAAATACACCATTCCCGACACGGATCCAGGGACGACCTTCTTGACCCCCGGTGACCACATGATTATTTGGTTGGACAGAGACAGCGCCCAGGGGGTGTTGCATGCCAACTTCAAGCTCAGCCCGGAAGACGAGGGGGTCTGGTTGACCGATCCCGATGGAGAGACGGTGCTCGATTTCATTCAGTACCCGCCGCAGCAGACAGACGTCAGTTACGGACGCGCGTGCGACGGATGCGAGGAGTGGGAATACTTCAATGTTCCGACCCCAGGGGCGATGAATGCCCAAACGGACCTGCCCACGCCTACGTTGTACATCAACGAAGTGTTGCTTGAAAACACCGCGGTGCTCGTGGACGAGTCGGGAGAGTTTGAACCCTGGTTGGAAGTGTACAATCCCAATCCGTTCCAAGTGAATTTGGGCGGATACACCGTGCTGCTGGAAGGAGGCAACAACGTCACTTTGCCCCTCGACAATCCTGTGGAAACCACCGTGGAAGCCGATGGGTTCTTGCTGCTTTGGATGGACGGTGAGCCAGCAGAAGGCGGTCACCACTTGGACTTGATTCCTGAGGTGCAAAACCAAACCATCCGCCTCATCGGACCAGACATGTTCATTGCAGACGAGTACGATGTCCAGGTGTCCTTCGCCAACATCTCTTGGGGCCGCCAAACCGACGGTGCGGCGACCTCCGTCTATTTTGACACCCCCACACCTCGGGTCACCAATTCCTTGGTGGTGGTGCCTGCGGCCCCGGTGGTGTTGAACGAATGCCTCACCTTCAACGTGTCAGGGGAGGTGGACAATGCGGGCGAACTCGAGGATTGGGTGGAGATCCACAACCCCACCGATGGCGCCATTGATTTGGCCGGGTATTACCTCACCGACAGGCTGAACAACCCCACCAAATGGCGTTTCCCACTGGATGCCGGAGACAGCACGGTCATTGCGCCCAACGGGTACATGTTGTTGTGGGCAGACAACGACCCTGAGCAAGGGTGGAACCATGTGGAGTTCCGACTCAACAACGTGGGGGAGGTGCTCGTTCTCCGCTCTCCCGATGGATTCACCATTGCCGACAGCGTCCACTTTGGGACCAGCGATCCGGATGTGTCCTATGCGCGCCTTCCCAATGCGACTGGACCATTTGAGTGGGTCGACGAACCCACGCCAGGCGAGTGCAACGACTGCACCGAAGAGGTGGTGGAGGCCGAGTCTCTGACACCTTCTGTGTTCCTTGGTGGCAACCCCTCATCCCCGGGCGCAGCGATTCGCCTCTTGGAAGAAGCTGTGCTGTACGATGCGAGCGGGAGAAAGGTCGCGTCGCTGTCCAAAGGATGGGCTCAGGTTCCCGAGGGTCTTCATGGCGTGTACGTCGTGCAAGGGGCATCGGGTCACCGTCAGAGGCTGCTGGTGTTGAATCCGTGATTTCTTGACCGGGGCAAGTGCTTGGTTTGCAAGGCCCCAATGTGTACTTTTGCGCCCCATTCATCTTTGGCAGGGCAAAGAGAGTATCACTCCGCGGCGCCCCCTGCAGCGACGCACAAAACCACGGTGACGCATGAACGACGCCACCCAACAGCCTGAAGACGCCAACTTGGAGAACCAAGAGGCCAAGGCTCCAGAAGCAGCTGAGCAAGCTGCAGAATCCGCAGCAGAAGCTGCCCCCGAAACCCCTTCTGAACCTGTTGCTGAGGAAGCTCCTGCTCCTGAAGCGGCACCTGAACCCACCCCGACCGAACCACGTGAGTTGGCGCAGCCTACTGGCGAGTTTGATTGGGACGCGTTCGAAAGCGAGCAGGACGACTACACCCCCGAGGAGCGCAAGCGCCTGGAGGACCTGTACGAATCCAGCTTGACGCTCATCAAGGAAAAAGAAGTGGTGGAAGGCACTGTCATTTCCCTCGGCAAGAAGGAAGTGGTGGTCAACATTGGCTACAAATCAGAAGGCGTCATCGG
>WTJL01000068.1:0-3365 GCA_011524845.1 Flavobacteriales bacterium
GCCATGGGCGACAAGGCATCCGCCAAGGCCACGATGAAAGAAGCCGGCGTGCCTACCATTCCTGGGAGCGAAGGCATCCTCGCCGACTTCGACGAAGCCAAGGCGTGCGCCCATGACATCGGTTACCCCATCATGCTCAAAGCCACCGCTGGTGGCGGCGGAAAAGGCATGCGGGTGTGTCACGACGACGACGAATTGGCGGAGGGCTGGGAAACCACACGACGCGAAGCCGGTGCGGCCTTCGGCAACGACGGCATGTACATGGAGAAGTTTGTGGTGGAACCTCGCCACATCGAAATCCAAATCGCATCGGACTACCGCGGCAAGGCGTGTCACCTCAGCGAACGCGACTGCTCCATCCAGCGTCGTCACCAAAAGCTCGTGGAAGAGACCCCCTCTCCCTACATGACGGACAAGCTCCGTGAAGCCATGGGAGAAGCCGCCATCAAGGCTGCGGAGGCGGTGAAGTACGAAGGTGTCGGCACCGTGGAATTCCTGGTGGACGCCAACCGTGACTTCTACTTCATGGAGATGAACACCCGGATTCAGGTGGAACACACCATCACGGAAGAGGTCATCGACTACGATTTGATCAAAGAACAAATCAAGTTGGCCGCAGGCGAAAAAATCAGCGGACGCAACCACTTCCCCAAGCTTCACAGCATCCAGTGCCGCATCAACGCGGAGGACCCCGACCGCAACTGGGCCCCAAGCCCAGGTCGCATCACGGACTACCATGCACCCGGTGGACACGGGGTTCGGGTGGACACCCACGCCTACGCCGGATACATGATCCCTCCGCACTACGACAGCATGATCAGCAAGCTGATTGTGGTGGCCCAAACCCGAGAGGAAGCCATCACCAAAATGCAACGCGCGCTCGACGAGTATATCATCGAGGGCGTGAAGACGACCATCCCCTTCCATCAGCGATTGATGAAGAACCAGCGCTTCCGCGACGGCGACTTCACCACCAAGTTCTTGGAAGAAGAGAACGTCTGATCAACACTCCTTGCGACAACCAAACGCCTGACCTCGGTCGGGCGTTTGTGCGTTCAGGAGGTTCGGATTTTCTTCAGCGTGGCCGTGGTGCTCTCTCCGGGCACAAGTGGGATGGCCACAGCACGACCTCCTTGCGCTTTGACCTCTGCACTGCCCACCATGTACGTGGGGTGACTGGGGTCCTCGCAAGTGGGATCGTAGTCCCCGCCTTTCACCAAAACCGTCGGCCGAAGCGCCTTCACCACCTCCAGAGGCGTGTCTTCGCCAAACACCACCACAGCATCCACACACCGCAAGGCGGCAATCACCCTCGCCCGGTTGAGCTCCGGATGAATGGGGCGGTCGGGGCCCTTTCCGAGGCGGCGTACACTGTCGTCGTTGTTCACGCCCACCACCAAACGGTCCCCCTCGGCAGCTGCCGCTTCCAACACCGCGATGTGTCCCACGTGAAGCACGTCGAACACGCCGTTGGTGAAGACAACGTTCAAGCCTTCAGAAGACCACGTCTCGACCTGCTGTTGCACGTCGGCGAGCGACGGTGGCGTCCACTCAGCCACGGCGCATCCTATGAAGGAACAACATGACGTAGCCCAGGCCGCCCGTGGCGACAATCATCGCGGTTTGGGTCAACCACACCACATTGGCGACGGCGAAGCCCACATCGCCGGAAAAGCCGACGGCCGCGAAGCCCAAGGACACGGCCCAGTGGTAGGAACCAATGCCCCCCGGGGCGGGAAGCACCATGCCAAAACCACCTGCCACCATCACGAGAACGGCGTCTGTCAACCCCAACGTGCTCACGGCCGGGATGGCCTTGAACAGAACGTAGGACATGAGAAAGTACATGACCCAAATGAAGAACGTGTGGGCCAAGAACAAGCCGCGCTTCTCCATCGCCAATACGCTTTTGATGCCAGTCCCGATGCCCTGAAGAAAGGTCGCGAGTTTTCCGACCAACCCGGACTTGCCCCGTTGTTGCGACAACCACCACAAAGCCACAGCGCCGCCCAAGGCCAACACGCCAGCCACCACCAAGGTGGGGGTGGCAGGCAATTGGGCTTCCACCATCAATGCCAGAAAGGCGTCAAAGTTGGTGACCAGGGCGAAGCCCACCAGGCCAAACAACATGACAAAGTCCACCACACGTTCGGTGATGACCGTGCCCAACAATTGATCGACGGGGATGTCGTCGGTTTGGTTCAAGGCTGCACACCTCGCCACCTCACCTGACCGCGGCACAAAGGCGTTGGCGAAGTAGGAAAAGGCCACCGCGTGGACGCTTCGGCCCGGCGACGGACGATGCCCCATCGGGGCCAGCAACAAATTCCAACGGAGCCCGCGAGAGACAATGGCGAGGTAGCCCATCACAAACGACGCGGCAATGCCCCACCATTGGGCAGAGCGCATGTCTCTTTTCAACGCTTCAGGGTCCTCCACACCTTGCATGGCCAGCCAAAACAAGCCGAGGCCAATGCCAAAAAACACCAGCGTGGTGAGGCCCTTTCTCAAGGTCATGTCAAACGGTTGGTCGCAGTGTCTGGAAACAACACCGTGGGCGTGAAGGCTTTGGCTTCTTCCACCGTCATCATGCCGTACGCAATGACGATGACCACGTCTCCGGGCTGAACGCGTCGTGCCGCCGGACCGTTCAGACACACCTGGCCTGTTCCGCGTTCACCGGTGATGACGTACGTCTCAATGCGTTCACCGTTGTTGATGTTGACGATTTGGACGCGTTCTCCCTCGACCAATCCCGCGGCCTCAATGAGGTCGGGGTCCAAGGAAATGCTGCCGATGTAGTTCAAATCCGCCTGAGTGACGGTGAGGCGGTGCAGCTTCGCGCGCATGACGTTGATGAGCATGGCGCGAAATTACTGCATGGAAGGGACCCAACGCACCTCCACGCGGCGGTTTTGGGCGGGAATCTTTCCAAGGGGCTGGTCGCTTCCTTCCCCGAGAACCACCACGTTTGAAGGGGAACAGCGCACAACCTCCATCAAGCGATCGGCCACCCCTTGGGCCCGGTCTTGGCTCAATTGCCGATTGGCCTGGTCCGAGCCCGAGTCGTCCGTGTGGCCCACCACTTCCCAATGCCCGCCGGACTGGGGCGGATGCCATTCCGCGGCCCAAGCCTCAAACGCCTCTCGCGATTCTTGCGTTGGCATGGCGTCGCCACGGTCAAACGTGAGCATGGCCCACGTCGAGGTTGGCCACGCACTTGCGTCTGCATGCCACGCCCCTTGCAGTTCCGTCAGGGGATCCAGGGGCAACATCACAAACGCCCAGCCCTTCTTGGCCGACAACTCGTACCGACGCACGACGCGTCCATCCGGCGCACGAACCTCGGCCACGACCGTGCCCGG
>WTJL01000068.1:3465-12021 GCA_011524845.1 Flavobacteriales bacterium
ACAGTGACGCTGGACACCAGTTCACCCTCGAGACCTACGTCCCATGGCTCTGACCGCAGGTACTGCAAGGCGGCGCGACTGCGAAACAACTGGTAGGCTCCTGTCCGGTTGGAGGCAAACACCACATCTCCTCCCTCCCAGCGGGGAAGCACTTCGTCCGCTTCTGAATTCAATCCGTCAAGGGGCATCGGTGCGCTCCAGATGTCCTTCCCGCCCGGCACCCTTGAGGGGGTTCGGTGCGACAGAAACACGTCCAAATCTCCGCCCTCGCGCCGTGCCGACAGCAGGGCTTTGTGGCCGCTTGGATGCATGGCCACGTGCTGGAGGCCGTTCAAGCCCTCCCACGCCGGCACGGTGCGGGGCCGCAACCGTTCCTGGACCAAATCGCCGCCCGTGCGCGGGGCGGAATGCACCGCCCAATCTGTGCGCATCGCCTCGTCCAGCGTCAGGCCCTTGGGCGACACGCCGAGGTACACCCGATCTGAATCGGCGCCCAACACCATCACGTGGCGGTCGAGCGACCAGCCGTCGTGGTCGGCCGGCTGAGCGCAAAGCTCCAGGCCCCACACCAGCCCAACCAGGACCGTCAAGAAGGATTTTGCTCGCGCCACAGGGTTTGGACTTGTTGTGCTTCCTCGTACCAGGCCTCGCCAAACTTGCGGACGAGGGCATCCTTGCAGAAATCAAGCACTGAAATTTTTCCAGCCTTGCCGCACAACCGCGCAGCCTCACAGATGGACCATCGGTGAACGTTCAACGCGGTGAAATCGATGAGCTCCTTCACGCGAATGGGGTACAAATGACAACTCAACGGCTTGCGCCATGTCGTTTTGCCCTCGAAATGGGCCTGTTCCAATCCACACTTGGCAGTGCCGTCGGCCTCAAACACGGTGTACGCGCATTCCTTGCCGTTCACCAATGGGGTGACCAAATCGCCGTCCGAGTCGGTCACCGCCAGGCCTTGCTCCTCCACCGCCTTTCGGCCTGCTTCAGGGAGCAGAGGAGCCACGTGCTCCCACGCCAATTCCAATTGCCCCACCTCGGCTTGGGTCAAGGGTGCCCCGCTGTCTCCATGGACACAACACGCTCCCTTGCACGCTCCCAAGTCGCACGCAAAGTGCTGATCAAACACATCCTCGCTCAGCAGCGTGTTGCCAATCTGTATCATCCCGACGAAGGTAGCGCAGACGTACCTTTCAGGCATGAGCAGGTGGGCCAAGGTGAAAGATCGGTGCAGGCGCGTGACGGTGCTGACTCCCAAGCGGGCTTGGAACCTTGCGCGGCTGTCCCTCAGCTACCGTCAGGCCCAACGAACAGGACGCCCCGTCATGCCCCAGGGTGCCATGCCCACGTCCTTGTCCATCGAGCCCACCACGTCGTGCAACTTGCGCTGTCCCGAATGCCCGAGCGGGCTCCGCGCCTTCACACGCCCCACGGGCATGCTGAACATCGAAGCGGCGACCCAATGGGTGGACAACATGGCCCCGTGGCTCACGTACGTCAACCTGTACTTTCAAGGCGAGCCCTTGCTTCACCCCGAGCTGGACCGACTCATTGCACGGTGCGCCCACCACGGGCTGTACAGCTCCACCTCCACCAACGCCCACCACCTGACCGAGGCACGCTGTCAAGCCTTGATCGAGGCTGGGCTCAGCCGTTTGATCGTGTCCATCGACGGCCTCACCCAAGACACGTACGCCTCCTACCGCGTGGGGGGCACGTTGGCCAAAGTGATGGAAGGAACCCAAACCATGGTCCGTGCAAAACGCGAACGCGGTCGCGGGCCGCACGTCGTGTGGCAGTTTTTGGTGGTAGGCCCCAACGAACACGAGCTGCCAGAGCTTCTCGCCACGGCCAGCGCCTGCGGCGTCGACGAGGTGGAGGTCAAGACCGCGCAGCTTGACGACCCCCGTGACGGACACCCTCTGCTCACCCAAGCCCCGCAGCACCGGCGGTACGACCGCGATCCCGTGACGGGCCAATGGACCTTGCGCAACGACCTCGAAGACGCGTGCTGGCGCATGTGGCAAGGGGCTGTCCTGACGTGGGACGGCCGCGTGGTGCCGTGCTGCTTCGACAAAGACGCCCACCACGTCATGGGGTCGCTTCTAACGGAAGAGATGGCGTCGATTTGGCACAACGAGGCTTACACCCAGTTCCGCAACACCCTGTTTGCAGACCGTGCGGGCATCGCCATGTGCACCAACTGCAGCGAAGGGTCCCACGTGTACGCCTGACCTTTCCTGCGCCGCAGAGGCCCCAAGCCTTGCTGTACCTTCGACGTTGTGAGCCACTCTGAAACACCCCGCGAACAAGAGGCCCAGCAATGGTTGACCTCTGAACGCATTTGGGTGGCGGTGACGGCGGCGGTGCTTGGATCGGTGGCCGTCGTGGCGTGGTCGGTTTGGAACGGAGCCTCTTGGGAAAGCCTCACCGACATCCAAGTTGATGGGACATGGCTTGGCATCGCCCTCGCCTGTGTCGCGCTGCGGGACGTGGGTTACGTACTCCGCTTGTGGGTGTTGTCCAGAGGCGAGCTTTCAGCCACGAGAGCCACGTCGAGCATTGTCTTGTGGGAATTGGCCTCTGCCCTGACCCCTTCTGTCGTCGGCGGAAGCGCCGTGGCCTCGTTCATTCTGCATCGAAACGGGTTGTCGTGGGGCCGGAGTTTGGCCACCGTGATGTCGACGGCCCTTCTGGACGAACTGTACTTCTTGGTGGCGGTGCCGGTGGTGGCGGTCATGGTGGGATGGGGTGCGTTTTTGCCCCAGGCCGCACCCTGGCTGGAGGGCTCCGTGGCCGCGATCTTCGGCGGCGGATATGCCTTCATGGCCGTGTTGGCCACCCTGTTGAGCACGGCCCTGTTTTGGGCGCCTCAAGCGGTTCAAGGCATGCTCCATGCGGTGCTGTCATGGCGCTGGCTTCAACGGTGGAAGACGCAAGGTGAACAGCTGGCGCATGATTTGAGACACGCCTCGAACGACCTGCGCACCATGTCAGTGGCCAGCTGGGCGGGAGCCGTTGCAGCCACGACTGTGAGTTGGACAGCCCGGTTCCTGACCTTGAATGCGGTCTTGATGGCCTTTGTTGTTCCCCTTCACGGGTCGGGCTTGGACCAATTTGGCGTGTGGGCAAGGCAGCTTTCCATGTGGACGGTGATGATGATCAGTCCCACTCCTGGGTCTTCCGGCCTGGCGGAGCTTGCCCTTCCAGCGTTCATGGAGGGCGTGATGCCTGTGGCTTTGCCTGTCACACTCTGGGCCGCGGTGGTCTTGATGTGGCGCTATCTCACCTACCACTTGTACGTGCTTGTGGGAGGATTGCTGATGCCGTTTTGGCTCACCCAAACGTCCGCCCACGATGGCCCGTCGTGGCGTAACTTTCGACGACCATGAGCGACCTGCCCAAACATCCTGGCCGCGGCACGCTGTCCGTGCACGCTGGCGTTGAACCCGACCCCACAACGGGGGCCATCATGACCCCTGTCTACCTGACTTCCACCTACGTCCAAGACGGGGTGGGCAACCACAAGGGGTTCGAATACTCGCGAACGCACAACCCCACGCGTTCCGCTTTGGAAGCCGCCTTCGCGGCACTCGAGCATGGCACCGAAGGGCTCGCGTTCGCCTCGGGATTGGCCGCCATGGACACGGTGCTGAAAACCCTTCAGCCCGGTGACGAGGTCATTTCCACCAACGATTTGTACGGGGGAAGCTACCGGCTGTTCACGACCGTGTTTGCGCACTACGGCATCACGTTTCACTTCGTGGATTTGGCGGACCTCGACGCCGTTCAAGCGGCATTGAACGAGCACACCCGTTTGGTGTGGGTGGAAACCCCGACCAACCCGATGATGCAGATCACCGACATCGCCGCGGTGGCCAACTTGGTGAAAGGCACCGAAGCCCGGGTGGTGGTGGACAACACCTTTGCCTCGCCCATGCTCCAGAACCCGCTCGACTTGGGCGCGGACATGGTCATGCACAGTGTGACGAAGTACCTCGGCGGCCACTCGGATGTGGTCATGGGGTGCCTGGTCACGTCGGACGCGGAATGGGCCGATGCCCTTCGCACCCTCCAAAATTCGTGCGGTGCAGTTCCCGGACCGATGGATTGCTTCCTCGTCCTGCGCGGACTGAAGACGTTACACCTGCGGATGCAGCGCCACTGCGAAAACGGTGCTGAAGTCGCCCGCCACCTGGCCACCCATCCAGCCGTGGCGAGCGTGCACTGGCCCGGCTTTGAATCTCACCCTGGCCACGACGTGGCTGCCCGTCAGATGCATGGGTTTGGAGGCATGGTCGCCTTCACCTTGGCCGACGACAACCTCGACACCGCGAAACGCGTGGTGGCAGAAACCCAACTCTTCACCCTGGCCGAATCTCTCGGGGGCGTGGAAAGTTTGATTGGCCACCCCGCCACCATGACCCACGCCAGCATTCCAAAGGAAGTGCGCGAGAAAACGGGGGTGACCGACGGACTCATCCGTTTGAGCGTGGGCATTGAAGACGCGGCCGATCTGATCGCGGACCTCGATCAGGCCTTGGCCAAAGCCACTGCCGCACATGGCTAAGATGGCCGTGGTGGGCGCGGGCTTGGTGGGCAGCCTTTGGGCGCGCATGCTGGGCAACCGCGGACACGAGGTCGTGGTGTACGAGCGACGACCTGACCCGCGTTTGGGACCGCTCCACGGCGGACGAAGCATCAATTTGGCCCTGAGCGACCGCGGATGGAAAGCCCTCGAGGTCGCAGGGGTGTCGGACCTCGTTCGCGAGATCGCTCTGCCGATTCGCGGACGACGGATGCACGCGGTGGACGGCACCCGCACCTTCCAGCCCTATGGCCTCGACGGTCAGTGCATTTACTCGGTGTCGCGGGCAGGACTCAATCGCATCCTTGTGGAGGCGGCCGAGGCCATGCCCAACGTGCGGTTTGAATTTGACCACCGGTGCCAAGGCTACACCAAGCACGACGACGGGGTCACGCTCCACCTCGAGCATCAAGGCCAACCCCTGGACGTGGAGGTCGACCGAATCTTTGGCACAGACGGAGCCTTCAGCGCAGTCCGAGGACGGATGATGCGCAACGACCGCTTCGATTTTGAGCAGCGCTACCTGCCCCACGGCTACAAGGAGGTCCCCATGCTTCCAGGAGCCGATGGGTCCTTCCAAATGGAAGAAGACGGTCTCCACATCTGGCCCCGTGGCACGTTCATGCTCATGGCCTTGCCCAATCCGGACAAGACGTTCACGTGCACGTTGTTTGGGCCCTACGAAGGCGAGGATGGGCTGAACCATTTGACCACAGACGACGCGGTTCAGGCCTTTTTCGAAAAGCACTTCCCCGACGTGATTCCCTTGCTGCCCAACCTGTTGAAAGATTGGAACACCCACCCGGTGTCCAGCTTGGTGATGACGCGTTGTTTTCCCTGGAACGATGGCAACAGGGTGGCCCTGATGGGCGATTCCGCACACGCCATTGTGCCCTTTTACGGGCAGGGCATGAACAGCGGCATGGAAGATTGCACGGTGTTGGACGCGTTGTTGGAGGAAGACGACGATTGGGACCGCATCATGGCCCAATACACCACCGTGCGCAAGCCCGCCGGGGACGCCATTTTGGAATTGGCCTTGCAGAACTACATCGAAATGCGGGACTTGACTGGAGATCCTCGTTTCCTCCAACAGAAGAAACTCGAAGCCCGCCTTCAAAAGAAGCACCCTGAGCGTTGGCTTCCCTTGTACTCCCAAGTGACCTTCAGCCACACCCCGTACCATGAAGCGCTGGCGAATGGGAGACAGCAACAGCGCGCCATGGAATCGGTCATGGCCGATGCCGAGAAGTGGAACCACTTCGAAGACGACCGGTGGATGGAGGCCGCCTTGAGCGCCTTGGATCAACTCCAATCTGCCACGACTTGAGCAGGTTGAAACCGCTTGGATCGCTCGCCCTTTGGATGGTGTTGCACGTTGCATGCCATGCCCAAGGGGTGTGGGACAACCCCTTCGAATCGACCCTTCGCACCCACCACCGTCGCGCCTGGAGCTTTTCTGGCGGAACCCACATGATGATGGGCATGCCGAGCACCGTGCAGAGTGCGTGGATCCTGAACCACGGCTCGGAGGCGGAGCCGGAGTTGGACACGTTGCATCTCGGCATCTGGCGCACCTCACCGCAGGCCGGATGGCGCGCAGGCATCGGCCACCTTTGGTTGCGCGAGGATGCTCTGTGGGCCGACCGACTGTCTGCCTCCGTGCACGTCAGCCAAGCCCGAGGGCGGGAATCGTTTTTGGGCGATTGGAAAGGAAGCGGCGCGGACACCTCCGTGGCCTTTGTGGACAGCCTCGTTCTCACCCAAGCCTCGGCCATGTTTGTGGAACTGAACCTGCAAACCATGCGCGCGGTGGCCACCGGGCCCGACGGCTTCGTCGAGGTGCGCTCCGGGTTGCGTGGCGTGTACACCCTCAGCCAAGCCAAGCCCACCGTTCTTCCACATTTCTTCACGCCTGCTGCGCTGCCTTCGTGGCATGTGGCCCTCAGTTTGGGTGTGGGAGCCGGCCTGAAAGTTTACCGAGGCCGCATGGTGCGCCTGACCGTCGATGTGGACGTGTTGCAACTCGCCCAAGCCCCCACCGACAACCTGTTCCGCGCCACCGACGCCGATGTGCGGGGGCTGAACTGGATGCAAAGCGGTTACCGACCCTGGCGTGTGACGCTGCACCACGATTTGTACAAGCGCAAACCTGAAGAAGGGTGCGCCGCGCCCACGAGAAGCACCGCCTCCAAAACGCTGTTTGACCCGAAGATGAAAGGGGCTGGAAAGGCCAAAAACAAAGGGCTCAAGAAGGCGTTGAAAGGCCGAGGCGGCTGACCCTGTTCAGGCCTCCGCGCAGAGTTCCACCAAGACTTTGGCGGTGTCTGAAGGGTGCAAAAAAGCAATCCGCTTCTGGTCCGCGCCCGGCTTGGGTCCTGAAATGACCCGGTAGCCTTCGGCGACCAACCGCTCGATTTCCGCTTCGAGGTCGTCCACCAAAAACGCCACGTGATGCAGGCCCGGTCCGCGCTTGTCGATGTGGCGTGCAATGGGGCCGTCGTGTGTGGTGGACTCCAACAATTCCACCTTCGACTCCCCCGTTTGGAAAAAAGAGGTCATCACTCCTTCATCCTTGACCTCCTCCCGCTTGTAGGGGGCCACGCCTAGCACATCAGTGAAAATGCGCTCTGCTTCCGCCAAGTCTGCCACGGCAATGCCCAGGTGTTCCAATCGCTTCATGGGACCAAAATAGGCCTACCTACCTTTGGCCGCATGAGTGAACAGCATGTTCTGCCTTTGGATTTGAGCGGCAAACGCGCCTTGGTGTGCGGCGCCTCCCAGGGCATTGGTCTCGCCGCTGCACAGCAACTCGCGGGACTCGGTGCGCAAGTGACCTTGCTCGCACGCAACCTTGAACGCCTTCAGGCCGCCTTGGCCACGTTGCCCGGAGAGGGGCATGCCGTGGCAGTGGCCGACTTTCAAGATCCTGCCGACGTCATGCGGGCCACAGCCGAAGTGCTCGCAGCCGGAGACGTGCACATCCTGGTGAACAACAGCGGCGGCCCCGCTGGCGGCCCCATCACAGAAGCGCAAGAAGACGCCTTTCTTGCCACGTTCAACCAGCACTTGATCAACAACCAAAACTTGGCCAAGGCCGTCCTTCCGGGCATGCAACGCGCAGGCTGGGGACGGATTGTCAATGTGATCAGCACGTCGGTGAAAGCCCCGCTCGCTGGTTTGGGCGTGTCCAACACCATCCGCGGCGCGGTGGCCAACTGGGCCAAAACCTGGGCCACCGAAGTCGCCATTCACGGCATCACCGTGAACAACGTGTTGCCAGGGGCCACCCACACGGCGCGCCTGACCAGCCTTGCCGAGGCCAAGGCGAAGGCCGCGGGCACCACGCCTGAAGCTGTGTTGGCGGGAATGGCCGCCAAAGTGCCCGCGGGGCGCGTGGGTCAACCCGAGGAAATCGGACACGCCATTGCCTTCCTTTGTTCACCGGCCGCTGGGTATATCTCCGGCATCAATTTGCCGGTCGACGGGGGTCGAACGCCTTCCCTCTGACTTACATTCGTCCTTCGAACGTCAATACATACGTCGATGAATTCAGAACACCACGCCGCGATCCAGGCGTTCATGGATCGGGTTGCCGAGCGCAACCCCAACGAACCCGAATTTTTGCAAGCTGTGGAGGAAGTGGCCGAGGCCATCGTTCCCTTCATGGAAGACAACCCCAAGTACAAAGACGCCAACATCCTCGAGCGCATCGTGGAACCTGAGCGCGTCATCATGTTCCGCGTCCCATGGACGGACGACGCAGGGAACGTTCACACGAACCGGGGGTTCCGCATCGAATTCAACAGCGCCATTGGTCCTTACAAAGGCGGACTGCGCTTCCACCCCACTGTGAACCTGAGCATTTTGAAGTTCTTGGGCTTTGAACAAATCTTCAAGAACTCCCTGACCACCCTGCCCATGGGTGGCGGCAAGGGCGGGTCGGACTTCGACCCCAAAGGCAA
>WTJL01000004.1 GCA_011524845.1 Flavobacteriales bacterium
ACGACACCTACTTCGAACTCACCAACATCGAGAAGGACTTCTTGCCTCGCTTCCGAGAGTTCTACGGCAGCGAGGACTTGCGCACCTGCGATTCGTGCGGTCACGTGATGGACGTCGACCCACGCTTTGTGGATTGACGCACCGATGCAACCTTTGGCCGCTTCACGTCATTCCATGACCAGATTCTACACCTTGATTCCCATGCGATTCTCTTTTCTCCTCCTTGCGGCGTTGACCGCATTTGCGACGTCTGCCCATGCCCAACCTGTGTGTGCTCCGTTGTGGCTCTCCTTTGAGGGAGGGACCCCCGACGGCCCTCTCGCGGGGGAGACGTATTTCTGGGTGACCCCGTTGAACGGTTTGGCGGTGATTTCCGCGGACGGAACGGTGGACTTTTCCGACGATGGCGTGTCTGCCGAGACGCAAGTTTGCCTGCAGGAGGGATGTTATTTCGTGGGTTTGGAAGTCCCCATGAACACCGATTGGGGCACGATGGTGGAGGTGGTGACAGACGACCTCATGTGGTCGGTGTCGGAGCCAGAGCCCATGTTCACCCAAAACCAAATCACGGGCTACACCTTTTGCGTGGAAAACAACTTTGCCGACTGCGACGTGGACATCGACACGGAACTTGGGGTCGGTCCCAACGGCGCCTATTTGTTTGAGGCGACTGGAGGACCAGAAGGGTCGTACTACACGTGGTACGTGAACGGGTCGATGTTGCAATCGAGCGACAGCCCTCTGTTCGAGTGGTACGACATGTTGGGCGCGCCGACGTGGGAGGTGTGTGTGCTGATGGACACGCCCATCGGATGCGTGGACGAAGATTGCATCACGCCGGCCGATCTGGAGTCAGACTGTGAGTTGGAGATTGAAGGAGAAATGACGGCCTTTGGATCCTACGTGATCGAGGCCTTTGGTCAGCCTGAAGATGCTCTGGTGAATTGGGTCATCGACGGGAACTGGTTGAATTTTGGTGGGCCGGTCTTGGAGTTGACACCCGACATGCTCGAGGGCGCCCAAGAAGTCTGTGCGTTTTACGAGACCCCTGAGTGCCCCGCCGGGGTGTGGGCGTGCGAGGAGTTGGAATCGGAAGGAGGGGAGTGCTTCGACGAGGACTTGCTCGACCCAGAGATGCCGTGCACCGAGGAATGGGATCCAGTGTGTGGCTGTGATGGAGTGACCTACAGCAACGCTTGCCACGCCACCTACTACGGGGGTGTGACCGACTATGAGTCCGGCGAATGTGGTGGAAACACGTGGTGCGATCCCGTCATTGAGGCGTGGCCGAGCGACGTGCCTGGGGTGTGGAACTTCATGGTGTACGACGCGTCCAACCCGTCAGGGCAACCCCTTTCCGACGAGGTGTTGCAATGGACGTTCAGCACCGGCGAGGTGGTGGATGGCGGCTCAGACGAGGCCATTCAGGTGGCGTTCTGGGGCCAAAACGACGTGGCGTGGGCGTGTGTAGAAGTCATGTGCCAAGGAGCGGTGGTGGAGACGTGCTGGGAGGTGGCCGCGCCCAACGACGGTGTGGAATGCGAAAACGTGGTGATCGCGGTGAACGCCGAATGGGGTGCCCTCGGAGGGGTGGACGCTTTGGAATTGGACCTCGTGCTGAGCATGCTTGACGTGGATGTTGAACTGGACCTGAGCCAAGTCTTAGAAGGAGGGTCGGTGACGGAAACGTTGGCCTTCTGTTTGCCTGTGGGGTTCTGCTACGAGCTTGAAGCCGAGATCGACGGCTTGGAGTGGTCTGAGCTGGACGTCCTGAACATCGCCACGGGCGTGGGTCAGGAGCTTCCTGCGTGGCAAAACGTGCTCGACGTGTTGGCCGGAGGTGCAGACAGCTGGACGGCGACCCTTGGGGTGGAGGTTGTGGAGGGATGTGGCGAAGAGGAACCCGATGGCCTCCTCCTTGTCGCAGCGCCCGCCGTGACGGCCATGCCCAACCCCGCATCGGACCGCATCCAATGGACTGGTTGGGAAGGAGAAGCGGTTCGCGTGGTCTTGCGCAACGCCCTGGGCCAAACCCTGGCCACCTTCCCGCAGGTGTGGCCGGGTCAAACCATCGAGGTGCGCCCATCTTGGCGCGGGGTGGTGTTGGCGGAAGTCTCTGGAAACGGCTGGACGGCACGGCCCGTCTTGGTCGTTCAGTGAGCCGGCGCTTCGCAAGGCGTGCCCTACCTTCGCGTAACGCGAACAATGACGTTCGCGCATCCTTGAAGACCTGAAGCTGCATGCGTTTTGATCGCTTGAACAATGTGACCGGTTGGGCCGTGTGGGCCCTGGCCACGGTGGTGTATTTCTTGACCGTTGAACCGACCGCCAGCTTTTGGGATTGCGGTGAGTTCATCGCCTCCGCGTACAAACTCGAAGTGGGCCACCCTCCTGGAGCGCCGTTCTTCATGCTGTTGGCGCGGTTCCTCATGATTCCAATGAGCCCAGAGTCGGCGGCCATGGCGGCCAACGGCCTGTCTGTGCTGAGCAGCTCGTTCACCATTCTGTTCCTGTTTTGGAGCATCACGCACTTGGCCAAACGGCTGTCGGGGCAGGACCAGCCGGAAGGCGGTTCAGCAGTGGCGGTGTTGGGCGCTGGTGTGGTGGGTGCGCTGGCCTACACGTTCAGCGATTCGTTTTGGTTCAGCGCGGTGGAAGGAGAGGTCTACGCGTTGTCAAGCCTCTTTACGGCGCTGGTGTTTTGGGCCATTCTCAAGTGGGAAAACGTGGCGGATCAACCGGGTTCTGCCAAGTGGATCATCCTGATCGCCTACCTCATGGGGTTGTCCATTGGTGTGCACCTGTTGAATTTGCTCGCCATTCCGGCCATCGCCTTGGTGTACTTCTACCGGAACCATGAATTTTCTTGGAAGGGGCTGGTCCTGACCGGGGTGGTGGCCATCGTGCTTCTTGGATTTGTGCAGGAGGCCTTGATCAA
>WTJL01000183.1 GCA_011524845.1 Flavobacteriales bacterium
TTCCACGCGATCGTCGCGGCGCCGAGGGCAGCCGCTTCGGTGAATTCACCCGCTGGCATGGCCAACACAGACACGTAGGCGGCGTACGCCTCCTCCGTGGCACCTTGGTCAAACTGGCAGTTGCCGAGGTAGAACTGGGCTTCAGAGATGTGCAAGCCTGCAGGGTATTGACGGATGTACTCTTGAAGACGCGGCAAGGCTTCGTCGCAGCGGTTCTCAAGCGCAGGGTAGGAGGCGGACTCGAAAATGCGTTGCTCGATCTCCGCCCCGTCCAATCCCACGGCAGAAGGAAGATTGTCCAGGAGGCCACGCTTGATCAACAAGGGTTCCACAATGTTGTACGCGTCGGCTGCCACGTTGTCGTTGCCATATTCCGTTCGGATGCGGTCCCACAGGGTAAGCACCTTGTCGTCCTGTCCTTGTTTCACTCCGACAAGGCAAAGCTCCACGAGGGCTTGCTTGGCGCGTGGGGTGGCAGAGAAGTCGTCCACCAAGCGAAGCAGCTTGGACTCGGCTTCGGCCAATTGACCGAGCTCAATGTGCGAGCGGCCGGCTTGGAACAGCGCCTCCACGACCAAACGGCTTTCAGGATGGTTCTCCAACAATTGGTCGAGGCGGTCGATTTGGCCTTCCAAGTCGTCTGACAACTTGGCCGACATCGCGCGCTGGAACAACGCGTAGTCCAACGGCTTCACACCGCGGTCCAGGACGCGGTCGTAGTATTCTGCGGCTTGGTCGAAGGACTTCAAGGCATAGAAGCAATCGGCAGCACGGAGTTCGGCGTCGCGCATGCGAGAGGGGTCGTCCTCTGGATGGGTTTCCAGGTAAGACCGAAAGGCGGAGAGGGCGTCGGTGTACTTCTCGCTCTTGTAATGGGCGTATCCACGGGCGTAGTCGGCGTCGTTGTGCAACGGACTGAGGTAGCTTCCTGGGGTTGTGCTGAAGGCTGCATACGCCGCAGCTGCACCGGTGTAATTTCCTTTGTTGTAGAGGATTTCACCTTCCCAATAAAACGTCTCTGCGTGAAGCTGAGGATCGACGTTGTTTTCTCTCGCGCGCTTGAAGAAGGTGAGGGCCTTGGTCCGTTGGTTGTTTTGGAACAGTTCCACGGCTCGGTTGAAGGCGAGCAGCTGGGCTGCAGATCGGACGGTCTCGTCGGGATTCGTGATGTTCCCCAAGGCGGCCAACGCCCGCTCGTAGTCTCGGCTGGTCATGTGCACTTGCAGCAAGAAGCGGTAGGCTTCATCGCGTCGGGGCGAGGAGGGGAATTGCTCGAGGTACGTTTCAAAGGCCACGATGGCGTCGTCAAACGGATTGAACGACAGTTCGTAGGCCAACTTGGCGTAGTGGAAGAACGCGTCTTCTTGAATGTCGAGATCAAAGTCAGGCGTGGACGCGGTTTTGAAGGCCTGCTTCGCCCTTGCCCGATCGCCCATTTCGAGGTAGCAATCGGCCATGTGGTAGGCTGCGTTTTGGGCCAATTCATCTTCGCCGTAAGTGGCAAGGGGGAGGCAGTCCAAAGCACCTCGCCAGTCGCCCATGCGGTAACGGGTGTACCCCACTTGGTAGGCAAACTCAGGTTGGCGTCCCGGACCGTCGGTCCCTTCCCACGCCAATTCGAGGTAAGGCGATGCGGTGTCGAACGCCTCGTCACGGTACCAAGCATCTCCGAGAAGGTGGGCGACTTCAGCCACGCTTTCTTCGTCGAGCCCACTCGACTCATCCAGCAGGGGCGGGGCATAGTCTTTCAACTTGGTGAATTGACCGGTGGCGTGAAGCAATTGGGTGATGTACAAAGGAACCAATTCCTTGAAATCGGGGTGATCCGCAATTTTTTCAAATCCGTCGAGCGCCACTTGGGGTTGGCCTTTCAGGTAGGCGATGTGCGAGAAGTAGTATTGCGCGGCTGCTTGAAATTCGCCTTCCACTTCCAGGACTTCGTACAGAGGAACGCGTGCCTTTTCGAACTCCTCACGTTCGAAATAGCAATGGCCCAACTTGAAGCGGTATTCGTCGCGCCGGGGCTTGGACAAGTCCCGCACGCGGATGCCCTCGAATTCCTCGGATGCGGTGCGGTAGTTCTTTCGCTTGTAGTGGTAGTTCGCCAATTCCCACTGCGCTTCCAACGCCAAGGGGCTCTCGGGGAATTGAGCAATGAACGATTCCACCCGATGCACCGCATCCCTGTGGTACAAGGAGAGCGCACTCATGGCGGCGTAGTAGGCCGCTTCTGCATACGCATCACTTGTGGTGCTTGACGCGTCCGACATCAACTCTTCAAAGGTGTGAAGGGCGAGAGCGTACTGGTGGTTCTCGTACGCTTCCAAGGCCCGTTCATGGGCTTGGTTCAGCGGATGGGCAGCGTCGGACCACTGGGCGTGACCAGGCACACATGGGGCTCCAAGCGTGCCCAACAGGGCTGCTGCGGAAAGGAGATGGGGCAAATGGGGCATGGGATGGCGCATATTCGTTCAAAGCTACCCTTGCCGCCTTGCTGGCAGAGATGGGATGCTCGACGGTTTTCAACGCATCTCCGTGGGGATTTTGCACTTCTAGCCCCCTGTGATTTCACACAAGTTGGAGGCTCATTTGTCCGCCCCATGCACCCAACGAAACTCGGTACGGCGGTTGATCCTTCGGCCCTCCTCAGAGTCATTGGAGGTCTTGGGTCGGGATTCCCCGTGGCCTTGGACGGTCAAGCGGTCGCTTTGAACCCCGCACGACATCAAGAAGTCCTTCACGGCATGAGCGCGGTCCACACTGAGCGCCAAGTTGTCTTGGGCATCACCAATGTTGTCGGTGTGACCGTCCACGTCCAACTTCAATTCTGGACGACGTTCGAGGTGGTTGGCGAGGGCACGAAGGATGACCAAAGCACGCTTGCTCAACACACTTTGCTTGGTGGCGAATTGAACGTCTTCCAATTC
>WTJL01000087.1:0-1421 GCA_011524845.1 Flavobacteriales bacterium
TGGTTCACGCTGCCCCACGACAGCAAAGTCGAGCGCATTGGTGTGTTCCGTTTCTCGCTGGGCATGGTGTTCATGATGCTTGGCATCTACCTCGTCCCAGGCATGTGGGGCGCACCTGTCAACCTCATCAGCGGGTTCCCACCTCCCACGTTCTACAGCGAATGGAACCAAGGGGGTCACGGCGGCGAAGGAGGCCAGGGAGGCCACGTGGAGGCGCGCTTTGACGACTACGAGGAAGGGTTGGCTGCTGCCCGTGCAGAGGGCAAGCCCATGTTGCTCGATTTCACGGGGTGGGCGTGTGTGAACTGCCGAAAAATGGAAGAACAGGTGTGGTCCGACCCTGAAGTCGCTCGCATTTTGACCGAGGACGTGGTGTTGGTCTCCTTGTACGTGGACGACCGCAAAGCCCTTCCCGAAGCCGAGCATCGCGTGGAGCAATACGGTGGCAAGGATTTCCGCATCCGTTCGGTAGGCAACAAGTGGTCCTACCTCCAAGCGTCGCGTTTCAACCGCAACGCCCAGCCTTTCTACGTCATGATCGACCACGACGGAGAGCACATTGGAGGAAGCGCTGGTTACGATCCAGACGCCGACGTGTTCATCGACTTCTTGAAAGAGGGACTGGCCGAATTCAAGCGTTGATTCCACAGCGTCAAGCACAAATCGGCCGTCTCACTCACGGCTGGCTTTTCAAGCTTTGACGCATGAACACCATCTTTGACTCTATGAAACTCCGCGACCACTTCGAAGAAAGCGCCCGCCTTGCGCAGGACTTGCTGCAAGACGCTGCCTTTTTCGAGGCGATGGACCGAGGGGCGGACATCCTCATCTCCTCCCTGAAAGGAGGACACAAAATCCTGTCTTGTGGCAACGGCGGGTCCATGTGCGACGCCATGCACTTTGCAGAAGAATTGAGTGGACGCTACCGAGAGGACCGGCCTGCGCTCGCGGCATTGGCGTTGTCCGACGCTTCGGCCTTGACCTGCATTGGCAACGACTACGGCTTCGATCAAGTGTTTGCACGACAAACCGCTGCCCTTGGCCAAGCAGGCGACGTGTTGCTTGCCATCAGCACCAGCGGACATTCCGCCAATGTCCTTGCCGCTGCGAAAGAAGCCAAGCGATTGAACATGCATGTCGTGGCCTTGACCGGCAAAGATGGTGGCGCACTGGACGCGTTGAGCGATGTCAATGTCTGTGTGCCTTGGATGGGCTACGCCGACCGCATCCAGGAGGTGCACATTCGCTGCATTCACGCTTGGATCGACGCCATCGAGCAAGCCCTTTGCTGAGCCATGGTCATCCATACCTGGGGCTTCGTGGACACGAGGCCTGGTTCACCGTGGACCAAAATTGAACTCCGCGCGGAGCGAGGTGCCATCCTTCGGGTGTCAGGAACGACCTACTCTGCGGCCATGGCA
>WTJL01000087.1:1521-2911 GCA_011524845.1 Flavobacteriales bacterium
GGTTGGCGGCTGGAATGACCCCTCCAAATCCATGTATTTTCGCCCCATGGCAACACTCCTTCCTGCGCGAGGTCACGAACCTCAATGCGCCGAGTCCGTGTGGCTCGCACCCAACGCCACTGTGGTGGGTGAAGTGACCTTGGGCGAACACAGCACGGTTTGGTTTTCAGCCGTGGTGCGCGGCGACGTGGCGCCCATCCAGGTGGGCGAACGTGTGAACATCCAGGATGGGGCTGTCATTCACGGAACGTTCAACCAAAGCCACACGGTGTTGGAAGACGATGTCAGTGTGGGACACAACGCCATCGTGCACGGTGCGCACGTGCAACAAGGTGCGTTGATTGGAATGGGATCCGTGGTCATGGACCACGTGGTGGTGGGCGCCTACGCCGTGGTTGCCGCAGGTGCCGTGGTTCTCGCAGGCACCCAGATAGGCGAAGGTGAATTGTGGGCAGGCGTTCCCGCCAAGTGTCGCGGTCAAGTCAGTGAAGAACTGCGGGCGCACCTCAGCTCCACGTCGGCGAGGTATGTGGAATACGCCGGGTGGTTCCAAGACGACCAGGCCTGACGCAGTCTGTCAATGCGTCTCGGGCCAAGGCGCTTCGACGAGCTCGACGTCCTGACCCAAGATGTGAGAGGCCCCATCGGCAAACGACTGCGTCCAATCGGTGACTTCAAACCGTCGCGTGGGGTGAGGATCGTCCGCCAAGTGGCCGCCTTCGAGCAACGTGGCCGCGACTTTTTCTGACACAATGCGTGGCGCATCCAAGACCGCCATCCCCTCAGGCAACAACGCCTGGATGTCGTTCATCACCAAAGGGTAATGGGTGCACGCCAGCACCAAGGCGTCTTTGTCTGCGGCCCATCCATCTGAGAAATAGGCCTCCACCACGGCGTGCGAAATGGTGCCGTTGTGGAATCCCTCCTCGATCGCACTCGCCAACAAAGGGGTCGCGCGAGAGGTCACCGACAATCCACGCGCCTGGAGCAGCGTGTCGTAGAGCTGGCTCTGCACTGTGGCGCGTGTGCCAATCAGGGCCAAATCGCCCTTCGGGTGATGGGCATGGGCCCATTCCACCACGGGATGGACCACGTCGATGACTGGAATGTTTGGGCCCGCCAAGGCACGCACTTCCTCCAAGGCGTTGCTCGACGCAGAATTGCACGCCACCACCAAGGCCTTGCACCCTTGGTTCAGCAACCGCTCCGCAATGCCTGTGGCGTATTCTTTCAGGCGCTCCGGACTTTTGTCGCCGTAAGGCATGTGGGCCGTGTCTCCCACATAGCGCAACGACTCCCGAGGGAGCCGTTCCACGAGGGCCTTGGCGATGGTCAGACCGCCAATGCCCGAATCAAACATGCCGATGGGCGCGTTGTTGCTCATGGCATC
>WTJL01000182.1 GCA_011524845.1 Flavobacteriales bacterium
GCCCATCACCGCCAGCGCTCAGGACATCCTCGACTTGCTGCTCGAGTCCTACAAAGGACAGGCCTAGGCCAAACGCAAGTTTGGAATTCACGCCAGAATTGGACATCTTCCGTGAAGGGTTGTGCAGCGGCACATCCGCTTTTTGCCTTCAAACACCTGATCTCATGCTGCAACGCTTGCTTTTTTCCGCTTCTGCGATGGCCCTGACCTGCGCCACGCTCTGGAGCCAGTCATTGGTTGACAACCCACCTGCCGGGACGCCAGTTCCCGGGGAGTTGATTGTCAAAATGGCCCCCAATGTCAAACCCCATGATTTGCTCGGTGCTGGGCTGATGGTGAATGGGTTGCCCGCTCAATTGCAGTGGCGTGAATCACTGAGTGAACTTTCAGGGATTCACCTGTTTGCGTTTGACGACGTCTCCATGAATGGAGATGAGGTGCTGCGTGCCTTGAACGAAAGCTCATCGGTTGTGGCGGCACAATTCAACCACTACGTGGAGGACCGGGCAACGCCCAACGATCCCCAGTTTGGCTCCCAATGGCACCACGTCGATGGTTCGGACAACGACATTGATTCAGATTTGGCGTGGGACATCACGACAGGTGGAACCACAGCGAACGGCGATCGAATCGTTGTGGCGGTGCTTGAGGGAGGAGGGTCGAATTACAACCACGTGGACCTTTCTGCAAACCATTGGGTCAACAGTGCTGAAACACCGGGAAACGGCGTGGACGACGACGGAAATGGTTTTGTGGACGATTACAACGGATGGAATGCCTCCAGCGGCACCGACGGCATCAGTGCGGGTGGCCACGGCACTGCCGTCAGTGGCATGATCGGCGCTGTTGGCAACAACGGCAACGGTGGCGCAGGGGTCAATTGGGATGTGGACATCATGCAAATCCAAATGGGCAGCCTCACGGAGTCCAACGTGATTGCAGCGTACAATTATCCGTACACGATGCGCAACCTGTACAACACGTCAGGAGGCGCGCAGGGTGCTTTCGTGGTGGCCACCAACGCGTCTTGGGGCATTGACAATGCCAATCCCGCCAACTATCCTGTGTGGTGTGCGTACTACGACGACCTCGGTGCAGTCGGCATCTTGAATTGTGGGGCCACCGCCAACAACAACGTCAACATCGACGTCGTCGGCGACATGCCCACGGGGTGTGGTTCAGACTACATGGTGGCCGTGACCGCGACCAACAGCAGCGACGTTCGGACGTTCTCCGGTTACGGCGCCACGACCATTGACCTCGGTGCACCAGGTGAGTCGGTGTTTTTGCCTTCAGGCTCAACGGGATACTCGTCCACTTCGGGAACGTCCTTTGCGAGTCCATGTGTGGCCGGCGGCATTGCCCTTGTGTACAGCGCGCCCTGTGCGGACCTTGCGTCAAGCGCCTTGACCTCGCCTCAAGCGACGGCCAATGCAGTAAGAGGTTACATCTTGGACGGAGTGGACCCTGTGGCCAACCTTGTGGGGGAAACGGTCACTGGAGGGCGATTGAATGTGAAGAACGCCTTGGATTTGGCCATCGGCGACTGCAATCCCGACTTGGGATGCACAGATCCAGCCGCATGCAACTACAGCGCTCAGGCCATCACAGACAACGGCAGTTGCTTGTACGACGATGCATGCGGTGTGTGCGGTGGAGACAACAGCACGTGCAGCGGATGCACGGACGCTGCGGCGTGCAACTACGACCCTTCGGCGCTTGTCGACGACGGCTCTTGCGTGATGCCAGACCCCATCGCAGGTTGTCCTGTGTGCGACTTTGACGTCAACGCGACAGCCACCAATTTGGGCGGCAGCGCGTCAGGCCCAACAACGACTTTTTCAGCCTATGGCGATTTGGAGACCGTCACGGTGTCCCTGCAGTGGACCAACACCACAGGAGATGGGTCATGGGCAGGCGATTTGTTGATGGAAGTATCGTCTCCGAGCGGTGCTTGTGTAGGCGTTGGCAGTTACGATGTCGCCACGTCATGCGGATCCACAGCCACCTGGCCTGCAGCATGGAACGTCAGCGCCTCTGGAACGTACACCGCCAGCCTGAACGTTGCTGCTGCGGGGCTCGGAGGAAACGGTGATTGGGGGATCACCTTGATCAACGGTTGGGCTTCAAGCAACGGGGCTTCGTACGATGTCACGGTGACTGTAGGAGGCCTGTGTGAATCCGGAGGTGGGCCGACAGATGTCCCCGGTTGCACGGAAGTTTTCGCGTGCAATTACAATCCAGAGGCCACGGTGGACGACGGGTCATGCACGTTCCCCTTTGACATCGTGTACGAAGACCTCGATGGCGATGGCATTGGAGGCGATGCAGGCATTGCAGACATCTGCACGTTGGGTCCTGGATTGAGCCTTGAAACAGGAGACTGTGACGACAGCAACTCCAGTGTTTACCCAGGTGCACCGGGAACAGGAGAAGGGCTTGACAACAACTGTGACGGGGTTGTTGCTGGTGACGAATTGGCCCCCAATGTCTGTCCTGAAGACGTCAACGACGATGGGTTTGTCTCAGTGGCAGATGTGCTGTCTGTTCTTGGTGAATTTGGCTGTGTCTCGTCATGCTCCATGGATGTGGATGGGGACAGCAACGTCACCGTGGCAGACATTCTTCAAATTTTGAGTGCGTTTGGCACGTCTTGTTGAGTTCCAACACGCCCCAAAGAACAAAGGCGGTCCTTCAGGGCCGCCTTTGTTGTGTCATGGGTTCTCCTCGGGAGCACCAAGTCGATCAGCAGACCTCTCCAAACGCGCTGAGCACCGCCAAGACGTCGTTGACGCCGACTGTTCCGTTGTCGTCAAGGTCTGCGCTGCAATTGGTTTGGCACCCAAACTCCCCCAGCACGAGCAAGACGTCCCCCACACCGACCGCACCGTCGCCGG
>WTJL01000120.1:0-1174 GCA_011524845.1 Flavobacteriales bacterium
GGATGCCCTTCCAGCACCCAAACCCTCAAAGGCGGCATCGAACAGCTCCTCAAGTCCAAGCTTGAGGCGGTGGAAGAGGTGGTCGCCTTGGGCGTCTGACCCCGACCTGGCTCAGCTCCGGGCTTCGGTGCGCTTCAGGGCGTCGATTTCGCCCCGCAACGTGTCCAATGCACTTCGCAGGCTTGCGGCCGACGCCGGTTGGCCGTCGAGTGCCGAGGGCAATTCAAAACTCAAATAGGCCGCGGCACGCCACACCTCGATGACGTCGTCGCCCGCCACAGCGTACGGTGCGAATGCCGGATTGTCGCTGTGCAAGACCAAGCGGCTTCCGCCGGGCAAGTCGTTCTCAATGCGCTTGAAGACCACCCCGTCGTTCCGCGTCACCACAATGTGCGGCCGCAAGCCGCCAACGCTCATCCAATCGTCCACGTACTGGCACAAGATGTAGCTGCCTGAAGGGATCGGAAGCATGCTGTCTCCTTCAATTTGGAACATGCGGTAGGTGCGATCGGGGGCGAGTTCCTTCAAGGGAAGCCCAAACGTCGGCAGCTGCGCCACCCACTCGGGATCCCCGTACCCGTGCGCGTACCCCGCTGCGGCTTTGACGGGCACCACGACCACGCGCTCGTTGTCGTCCTCTCGGTCCACAGACACAGTCAGAACCCGCAGGCCGTCCCCTTTCACGCGTTCTGTGGCCACTTCGTCCTCCCCACCGCGCACCAAGGCGTCCACGGTGATGTCGAAACACGCCGCCATGTCAATCAGCACGGACAGCTTGGGCTCCGATCGCCCTTCCTCGTACGCCCCTAGCGTGGGTCGCGTCAATCCAAGTCGGTCTGCCAGAGCCTGTTGCGTCCAGCCGCGCTCCTTACGAAGCGCCTTGAGGTTTTCGGCCAATTTGCTTTGCATGACGCCCAAGATATGAGCAATGCTCGAAAGATGAGCAAACCTTCCATTCCTCGAAAAAATCCCCCCATTCGTCGATTCGTATAAAATTTATATCGTATATTTATGTTTGATAACAACGATTGACCACCATGATGCGCTGGAATCTTCTCACCCTTGGCCTGCTGCTCACGCAACTGAGTTGGGGCCAAAACTTCTGCGGCCCGCAAGGCCTGCAGGCGCTTCACACATCCCACGAGCACGGCGCTGCATGCCACGACCTCGGTTG
>WTJL01000120.1:1274-2896 GCA_011524845.1 Flavobacteriales bacterium
GTGGCCTTGGCCAACCAATTGGCGGGACAAGATTTGAACCCCGCCGCCCCAGACATGGTGGTGAAGTTTGCAGAAGACACAGAGTGGTACCTCGGCTTGGACGGTCAGGTGCCGGAAGGCGTGTACGACATGGTGACGGTGGCCCTCCACGAAATGGGCCACGGCCTTGGATACCTCGGCAGTGCCAACCACAACGGCAATTCAGGATTCTTGGGCTTCCAAGGCATTCCTTTCATCTACGACCACTTTGTGGAGGAATCGGACCAAACCTCCGTCCTCGACTACGTGAGCGGCACCCAAACCCTAGGCAATGTTCTGGAGAGTGACGCCCTGTTTTGGGGTGGTGACTTTGGCGACGCGGCCCAAGAAGTGGGACGCCCCCGCCTGTACGCTCCTTCGAACTGGTCTCCCGGCGCCAGCTTCTCGCACCTGCGCGAATCCTCTTACCCTGCAGGCGACGACAACTCCCTCATGACGCCGTTCCTGAACACGGCAGAGAGCATCCACAGCCCTGGAAACATCTCCTTGGCCATGATGCAAGACATGGGATGGAGCCTTCCGCCCGTGCTGTGCAGCCTGCTCGACGTGACCACGCTCACGCAAACGCCGTGCAACCCCGTCACCAACACCTACACCCAGGTGCTCGAGCTGACGTACGAGAACGCCCCTGAAACGGGAACCCTCGTCGTGAACGGCGCCACGTTCCCCATCACGGGAAGCCCTCAAACCATCTCGTTGTCCGGGTTGGTGTCGGACGGTGCCGCGGTGGATGTCGAGGCGTACTTCTCTGAAAACCCCGACTGCTCCCTGAGCGCACCGGCCCTGTTCACGGCTCCTGAGTCGTGCTGCGTGTTGCTGCGTTTGGCCGAAGTGAATCCCGAGGCCAAAACCGTGACCGTGCGCAACGTTGCGGACTGCGAAGGAGGGTTTGCCGGTCAGGTGATCAAATCGGGAGGCGCACAGGCCTTCCTCACCGACTTGTTGCCTCCAGGCGCGACCATCTCGGCGGACGCCACGCTGACCGTGGTGTGGCCCGACTGGCCCAACAACGCGGCGGGCGGCGATTTGACCTTGCACGACCAAGTGGGCGCGTACGACGACTACGTCCAGTGGGGCACGCCTGGCAACGTGGGCCAAGTGTTGGCCAACATCTACAATTTGTGGACGCCCAACACCTTCCTTGAAGGATTGCCCCCGTACACCTACGACGGCGACCCCTACGCGAGTCCAGCCGAACACGGCGTGGAGTACTGGAGTGCGGAACCGTTCCCTTGCGCGGTCTTGAGCATGACGGCAGGCGCGACCTCCGGATGCAACCCCGTCGGCAACGTCTTCACGCAAGAGCTCGCCGTGGAATTCCAAAGCCCGCCTCTGGCAGGTGACGTGATCCTGGTGAACGACTCGATGGTGGTCTACGACGGCGCCAATCCATGGAACGTGGTGTTGACGCTGCCCGCGTCCGGCACAGAGGTGGACCTCACCGTCACGGTCATGGGAGAGCCTACGTGCACGGCGACGTTGACGGGTGAAGTGGTGGCGCCTGAAGGATGTGGATGCCCCACCGACCTGAACAACGGCGGGTTCGTGGACGTGACCGACCTGCTCCTCTTCCTCACGGACTA
>WTJL01000227.1 GCA_011524845.1 Flavobacteriales bacterium
ACCTTGGCGTCGGTCCTCGCCGGCCGTGAAGACTACGAAGTGACGGCCGGCTCGGTCGACTTCGACGGCACCGACCTCCTCGACCTCGACGCGAGCGACCGAGCCCGCGAAGGCCTGTTCTTGGCGTTCCAGTACCCCGTGGAAATCCCAGGCGTGAGCAACCTCAACTTCATGAAGGCGGCCATCAACGCCAAGCGGGAGCACCAAGGCTTGGACGCCATCACGGCCAAGGACTTCCTCGCGCTCGTGAAAGAGAAGTCGGCCCTCGTGGAATTGTCAGGTCGCCTTCGCGACCGCAGCGTCAACGAAGGATTCTCGGGCGGCGAGAAGAAGCGCAACGAGATCTTCCAAATGGCCATGCTCGAGCCCAAGCTCGCCGTCCTCGACGAGACGGACAGCGGCCTGGACATCGACGCCCTTCGCATTGTGTCGGAAGGCGTGAACGCCATGCGCGATGCGGGACGCTCGTTCTTGGTCATCACGCACTACCAGCGCCTCCTTGACCACATCGTGCCCGACCACGTGCACGTGTTGAGCGACGGCCAAATCGTCAAGTCCGGTCCCAAAGAACTCGCCCTGGAGTTGGAGGCCAAGGGCTACGACTGGATCAAAGAAGAAATCGCCTGATGTCCGCAGCCAACGACAAAGCGCACGCATTTGTGGCGGGGCTTGCGGCGTCCGCGGGTTTGGCTCCTCTGGCCGAAGCCGGGCGTCAAGCCATGGCCGACCTGCCGGTGCCGACCCGGAAATCGGAGCGCTGGAAGTACAGTCCCTTGACGCCGATGTTGGCGACGCCGGTGCGCACGGCACCGGCTCCTGAAGGCTGGCCCCAAGACGTGCCGGTCAACCCGATCCCAGGACTGGACGCGTACCGCATCGTGTTGCTGAACGGCCAAGTCGTGTCGGAAGCGTGCGACCTTCCCGTCGCCGATGGCGTGGTGTGCATGCCGCGCTCGCAAGCGCTTTTGGAAGGCCGAATCGTCGAAGGCGACGAGGACTGGTCCTCCTACCACACCCGCGAGTGGGTGGGCGCAGTGAACGCCGCGCACGCCCAAGACGGGGTGTTCCTGAGCTTGGACAACGGGGTGGTCCTTGACCGTCCAGTGTTGGTCCACCACCACACCACAGGCGACAACGTGGCGTCTTGCCCACGTCACCGCATTCAGGTGGGGGCGAACGCTCAGGCCGAGGTGGTCCTTTGGTCTTCTGCGCCGGAAGGTGCAAGCGGCATGGTGAATGCTGTGCTGGAGGGCCAAGTGGGCGCAGGAGCGCGTTTGGGCGTGGACAAGGTGCAGCACGAGCAAGGCGCAGTCTTTCACTTGGCGCACGAGCACGTGACGCAAGACAAGGACAGCACGTTCCGAATCCACACCGTCACCGTCCAAGGCCATTGGGTGCGCAACGAGCTGAACGTGCTCCAGCACGGCAGCGGGTCGCACACCATCATGCACGGCGCGTACTTGCCCAAAGGACAGGAGCACGTGGACAACCACACGACGATGGACCACACGGTGCCGCATTGCACCTCGAGCGAGCTGTACAAAGGCATTTTGTACGACCGTTCGACGGGGGTGTTCAACGGCAAGGTCTTCGTCCGCGAAGACGCGCAGTTGACCAACGCCTACCAGCAAAACGCCAACATCGTGGCGGACGCAGGTGCGAGCATCAACGCCAAGCCCGAGTTGGAGATTTATGCAGACGACGTGAAGTGTTCGCACGGCTGCACCGTCGGCCAATTCGACGAGGAAGCGTTGTTCTACCTCAAGTCGCGTGGCATTGCTGACCGCGCTGCCCGCGCATTGATGGTGCAGGCGTTCATTGGGGACGTCCTCGAAGGCTTTGGCCAAGAGGAAGTGGCCCAAGAGGTGGCCGGCTTGCTCGCCGACCGCCACGGCTGGATGTGATCCCTTCCCATGTCAAACTCGGAACAGATCAGACTGGACAAGCTCCTGGTGGACCGAGGGCTTGTGGCGTCTCGTCCACGGGCCGAGCGCATGATTTCCGAACACGGCGTCATGGTGGCGGGCAACAAGGTGACCAAGGCGGGCAAGAAATTTCCTGCCGATGTGGCCATCGAACTGATTGAAGAAGACATGCCGTGGGTGTCCCGTGGCGCGCTCAAGTTGCTTGCCGCCCTGGACGAGTGGACCGACATTGAGGTGGAGGGCCGTTTGGCACTGGACGTGGGGTGCTCCACGGGAGGATTCAGCCATGTCATGTTGGAGCGTGGCGCCCAAGCCGTCTTGGGGGTGGACACGGGTCGGGATCAATTCGACCCTGGTCTGGCCGACGACCCGCGCATGATCGTGCGCGAATCCACCAACGTCAAGGATTTGACCCCTGCTGAAGTGAATGCGGTGATGGGAGGGCTGCCAGAGATGGTGGCCATCGACGTGTCGTTTGTGGGGTTGTCGCACATTTTCCCCACCGTGGCCTCGCTGACTGAACCTGGGACACCAGTGGTGGCGTTGGTCAAGCCTCAGTTTGAGGTGGGACGAGAGAACCTGAGCCGCGCCGGCATCGTGCGCGATCCGGCCATGCGCGTGAAGGCGCTGAACGACGTGAAGGATGCGGCGGTGGAGAGTGGATTTGGGGTGATTGATGCCCTTGATTCCCCCATTCAAGGTGGCGACGGAAACCACGAATACCTTTTGAGACTTGAACGACTGTGACTGTGGCATTCCGCCGCGTGTCGTACCCTTGCAGAGATGAGCACTTCCACGTTTGACGTCCAAGCCATTCGCGCCCAATTCCCCATCCTGTTGCGGGAGGTGAACGGCAAGCCGCTCGCCTACTTCGACAGCGCGGCGTCGGCGCACAAACCACAGGCGGTCATCGACGCCCAATCGCGGTACCTCTCTCACACGCACAGCAACAT
>WTJL01000162.1 GCA_011524845.1 Flavobacteriales bacterium
TCGGCCGCAAAGGTAGTAGCTTTCAGGCGTGATTCAAGCCACGAACATCGTCAAAAGGTTTGGCGACTTGGAGGTCCTCCGAGGCGTGAACTTGTCGGTGGATTCCGGCGAGGTGGTGAGCATTGTTGGGGCCTCGGGTGCCGGCAAAACCACCCTTCTTCAAATCTTGGGAACCTTGGACTTGCCGGACGGAGGCGACGTGTCCATCGGCGGCCACTCCACCACAGGGATGAGCCGACGGGAGCTGAGTGCCTTTCGCAACGCCAACTTGGGCTTTGTCTTTCAATTCCACCGGTTGCTGCCTGAATTCAACGCACTTGAAAATGTGCTCATGCCCGCTTGGATTGCCGGGGCACCCGAAAAGGACGCGAAGGACCGTGCGGCCGCTCTCTTGGACGACCTTGGGCTGGGGCACCGCACGCACCACAACCCTTCTGAGCTTTCAGGCGGGGAACAGCAGCGCGTGGCAGTGGCAAGGGCTTTGATGAACCAGCCCCGTGTGCTGTTGGCCGATGAGCCTTCAGGCAACCTCGACTCGGAGAACGCCGCGATGCTCCACGATTTGTTCTTTGAACTGCGGGAGCGCCATGGCCAAACCATCGTTCTGGTCACCCACAACGAACAGCTCGCCCAAAGGGCCGACCGGATGCTTCGGATGGCCGACGGTCGATTCGTTTAAACCGCGCGCGGGTCAACCCCGACCTCGGCGCGTTCCTGCCTCAGTGCAATTCCGACCGACGATACACAGCGGTCACAGCCAGTTTGTCGTGCAACGCTTGTTTGTGTGGGGCCAACAGCAGCAGGGTCCCCAGGCTGATCACGAGGCCTGCAGGTCCGGCCATCCAGCCCAACACACCCACGCCCGTCCATGCCGCCAAGGCGCCCAACACGGGACGAATGAATTTCACGGCGAACCGCGTGAGGTACAACCTCACATGTCCGCGCCGGCCGTCGGGATGGCCCACCTGCAAGCCAAGCGCCCACTTTCCTGGACTGGCACCTGTCACCCCCTCGATGAGCGGATACGCCAGCCCCATCAGCGCCGTGGCTGCCAACAAACCTGACACCCCGTGCACGAGTCCAGCCTGCACCAGGGCCTCCTCCATTGGGGCGTAGAGCTCGGTCAATTCTTCTGAACCCGGCAGTTGATCCATCACCGCCGTCCATCCCCAACCGTTCCATGCCGCGACCATGACGGCAATGGTGCTCATCACGTAATCCAACAGCGCCGCCGCCAACCTTGGGCCGGCCCCCACACGGCGGGCACCCTCCTCCCGTTCGAATTCGTTCATGCCGCCAAGATATCGACTGGATTCGTGCGCTTTGTTCCTATGCACGCACAGAAAAATCGCAAAACGTTATGCATGCACAGGAATATCGTGTACTTTGGACGCCATGAACGCCCAAGAAACGATCGACTTTCAACTGCGCTGGGGCTGGAGCAAGTTGGCCAGGCTTTACACGAGCCTCGCCGAATCGCACGGCATCAGCATGAGCGTGGGGTACGCCTTGCTCAGCATCGAGCGTGAAGGCACCCCCAGCACGAAGCTCGGCCCCCGCATGGGAATGGAAGCCACCAGCCTGTCTCGGACCCTCAAGAGCATGGAAGGACAAGGCCTCATCGAACGACGCCAAGACGAACACGACCGTCGGTCCGTTCGTGTCTTTTTGACCGAAGACGGCGTCAAAGCCCGTCGCCAAATCCGCGAATTGGTCATCGAACTCAACGCGCGCTTGCACGAGCTGCTCGGAGAGGACGCCGTGGACCAGCTGCTGCAGGGCTTGGCCAGATTGAATGAACTCTTGGAAGTGCCCGACCAGTTGATTCCTCCCAACTGGCAACCCCAAACTGAAACCCTCCCGTCATGACGACCACCCTTCCTTTTCACCGAATCAAACGCGTGGCCGTCCTCGGCTCCGGCGTGATGGGGTCGGCCATCGCATGCCACCTCGCCCAATGCGGCGCGGAAGTCATGCTGCTCGACCTTCCTGCCGACGAAGGACCCCGCGACGGTGTGGCGGCCGGCCATTTGGCCAAAGCCCTGAAGTCCAAGCCCTCCCCCATTTACAGCAAGCGGTTTGCGTCTCGCATCGAGACCGGCAACTTCGACGACGACCTTCCGCGCATTTCCGAATGCGATTGGATCATTGAAGTCATCGTCGAGCGCCTCGACATCAAGCAACAATTGTTTGAGCGTGTCGAGCAGCACCGCAAGCCCGGCACGTTCATCACGTCGAACACGAGCGGCATTCCCATCGGCATGCTCGCCGAAGGGCGCAGCGAAGATTTCCGCAAGCACTTCTGCGGCACCCACTTCTTCAATCCGCCGCGTTACTTGCAGCTGTTGGAAATCATTCCTGGGCCGGACACCCTGCCCGAAGTGTTGGACTTCTTCACCGCCTATGGCGAGAGAATCCTTGGGAAACAAAGCGTGCTGTGCAAGGACACGCCTGCCTTCATTGCCAACCGCGTCGGCGTCTTCGCCATCCAAGCCCTCTTCCACACCGTGGAAGACATGGGGCTGAGCGTCGAAGCCGTGGACAGGCTCACAGGACCTGCCATGGGCCGTCCCAAAAGCGCCACGTTCCGCACCTGCGACGTGGTCGGTTTGGACACCCTCGTGCACGTGGCCAAAGGCGTGGCCGACAACTGCCCCGACGACGAGCGAGCCGAGGTGTTTGCCATTCCTTCCTACGTCAAGCACCTCGTCGACCAAGGATGGTTGGGAAGCAAGTCCGGCCAGGGCTTCTACAAGAAGGTGGTCACCGACGGCAAGAAGGAGATCCATGCCTTGGACCTCAAGACGCTTGAATACAAGCCCAAACAAAAAGTCCAGTTCGCCACCCTCGCCGCCGCCAAAAACG
>WTJL01000189.1 GCA_011524845.1 Flavobacteriales bacterium
GGGCCAATTCAATGCCGCTGCCTTCCGTGACGATGTCGATGTCTTTGCACGGACGGTCCAACATCAAATCACGCACGAATCCACCAATGACAAACGCCCGTTGCCCTCGCTCGTCGGCCAGTTCGCCGATGCGTTTGAACACAGGATGGGTGAGGTGGGATGCGAGGTTCATGGAGACGCTGCAAAGGTAGGCGTTGGCCCGTGGCGAGACACCCTCAGGTCGTGCACATCATGAGCGAATGAAAGAGAACCGTCCTTCCGGGTCAAACGCCACCATCATCGACGGCTGGCCGGCGCCTGCGCCCTCGCCCTGACGGTGTGTGCTCACGTGGTCCACGCCGTTTCGCAACACGGCAGGAACTTCCCGAAAGCTCTTGGGAGTGGGGCCACCTGTCACATTGGCGCTCGTGGAAGCGATGGGGGTTCTGAGTCCGCGGATGACGTAGGCGCTGTACGGATCACGAATGCAACGAATGGCCAAGCTTCCGTCGCTGCCGAGAAGCAACGAAGACACACCGCGACCCTCAGGGTACACAATGGTGGTGGGGCGATCGGAGTGTTCCATCAAGTCCCATGCGGCGTCGGGAACATGGGGCACGAGTTCTTCCACGTGGCCTTCGTCGGCCACCAGGACGAGCACTGGGTGCTCGGGATGCCTCGATTTCAATTCGTTCAGCCGTCGGACCGCCTCGTCGTTGGTCGCGTCACATGCCAACCCCCAGACCGTGTCGGTGGCGTGCAGAATCACCCCGCCTTGGCGGAGGACTTGGACCGCACGTCGGGCGTCTTCGTGCCAGGGTTCCGAGGCCTTGCGGGAGGAGCCCATGTCACGAACGGTGTTGCGCGAGCCAAGCTTCGACAGCGGCTTCGACGCGTGCCAGCGGATCGTCCTGAGCGTCGCCTTGGAACGGTTTGCCTGTGACCTTTTCGAACAACTCCACGTACCGCGTGGTGACCGTGTCCAAGAAGGCGTCGTCCATGTGTGGAGGCGTTTGGCCGTCCTTGCCCATGAAGTCGTGGTCCATGAGCCACTCTCTCACAAATTCCTTGCTAAGCTGCTTTTGAGGCTCGCCAGCGGCTTGGCGCGCTTCGTACCCATCCGCGTAGAAGTAGCGCGAACTGTCTGGGGTGTGGATTTCGTCGATGAGAACGAGCTCCCCGTTCCGAAGGCCAAATTCATACTTGGTGTCCACCAAAATCAACCCTTGCTCAGCGGCCATCTCGGTGCCGCGTTGAAACAGAGCACGCGTGATGCGTTCCAATTCAGCCCACAATTCCGGGGTGACGAGACCTCGGGCCAAAATGTCGGCAGGGGCGATGTCCTCGTCGTGTCCCTCTTCAGCCTTCGTGGCAGGGGTGATGATGGGTTCAGGGAAGCGGTCGTGTTCCTTCATGCCGTCGGGCATGGGCGCTCCGCACAACGACCGGTGTCCCGCCTTGTACTGACGCCAGGCGTGACCGGTCAGGTACCCGCGAATGACCATCTCCAAACGAATCGGTTCGCACTTGTGGCCGATGGTGACGTTGGGGTCGGGCGTGGCCAAATTCCAGGTAGGCACAATGTCTCCCACGGCGTTCAAGAAGTGGGACGCCACACCGTTGAGCACTTGGCCCTTGAATGGGATGCCTCGGGGCATGACCACGTCAAAAGCGCTGATGCGGTCCGAGACCACGGCCACCATCAAATCGTCGCCAATGGTGTACATGTCGCGCACCTTTCCATGGTACGCATTGGTCTGTCCAGTAAACTGAAAATCAGTATTTCGAATGGCTTTCATTCGTGTTTTTGTTCAGGTTGATTGGCGGAGGGTTGTTGGCGCGCTTCCCGGGCGAGGCGTTTGGCCTCGCGGCGGACGTCGGCTTCTTCTGCGCGTTTGGCATCGTCGGCGTCAAATCGGTCCACAATGGAGCTCACGAGGCGGTGACGGATGATGTCCATGCCTGTGAGGCGCACCGTGGAGATGCCTTCCACGTCTCCCAGCAAACGCAGGGCGTCCAACAGTCCAGACCGTTGGTTTCGGGGAAGGTCCACTTGCGACCCATCACCAGTGATGACAAATTTCGCATCGCGGCCCATGCGCGTCAGGAACATGCGCATCTGTGCGGCCGTGGCGTTTTGGGCTTCGTCCAAGATGACAAACGCCTTGTCCAGCGTGCGTCCCCGCATGAACGCCAGTGGGGCGACCTCGATGACGCCTTTTTCCATGTGGTCGGCCACGCGCTCGTAGGGCAGCATGTCGGTCAACGCATCGTACAAGGGTTGCAGGTAGGGGTCCAGCTTCTCCTTGAGGTCGCCAGGCAAGAAGCCGAGGTTTTCTCCGGCTTCCACGGCGGGGCGCGTCAGGATGATCTTCTTCACCCGGCGGTCCTTCAAGGCGGCCACGGCCATGGCCACGGCAGTGTAGGTCTTGCCAGATCCGGCAGGGCCCACCGCAAACACCATGTCGTGTTCCCGAATGGCCTCCACCAAGCGCCGTTGGTTGGGCGTTCGGGCTGTGACCTTCAACCCGCCTGGCCCATACACGATGACATCGTCGTTGGACGCGTGTTGCAGGAGGGAGGTCTCTTCGGTTTTAGTGAGGCGCTCAATGTCGTCTTCGCCAATGCTGTTGTAGCGGTCCACATGCCAAATGACCATTCGCATCACCTCTTCAAAGCGCCCCAAGTCTTCCCGGTCGCCCATGGCCTTCAACTCCGTGCCACGCGCCACAATGCGCAGCTTGGGGAAACGGGCCTTCAGCGCCCGCAGGTTGGCGTTTCCTTGTCCAAGGAACGCCATGAGGTCGAGGCCTTCGAGAGAAAGAATGGTTTCGTGCATGTGGAGGACAAAAGTAGCTTTCTCACCTTTGCGTT
>WTJL01000116.1 GCA_011524845.1 Flavobacteriales bacterium
GTCAAATCGTACTTGACCGTGTAGTTCCGGTTCCACGTCCATGTCTTCACCACCTGAGGGGTGATGATGGGCTCAAACTCGGTGAGCGGATTCAGCACCGACATGTTGTCCCTCACCGTGCTCACCTCGTACATCCGCTGCATTTGGTTGGACGCCGACACCTGCTTGGGCAACAGGAAGAAGTTGACGTCCCGGATGAGCTTCAGGTAGTCCGAATTCCGAAGGAACCCAATTTTGGAGAACGGCTCGCGCTTTTTGGGCTTTGGCTGCCATGAGTAGTTCAACGCGCCTCGGTGCTCGACGTTTCGGAAGTTGTCGGTGTAGATGTCCTGACGGAACTGCTCGTTGTAGCTGTAGTTGGCCGAGAAGTTGGCTGGGTTGACGATGGACAACAGCCCTTTGCTGCTGTTGCTGCTTCCTCCGCCACGGCTGCTCCCTCCGCGTGGGTTGTTGGCGCCAAACCGCTCGCGCTCTTCGGTCACCTTGTCTCCTTTGGCGTCGTTCCCTTTGTTTCGGCTGTTGCGGTCTTTGCTTCCTCCGCCTTTGCCAAACTGAGGCGACACCTTCACGTTCGAGAAGTTGATGCTTCGCACCTCGTTGATGCTCCGGGCGCTCTGCTGACGCGAGTCGATGGCGTCGAGGTCGTCCTGGTCTGAGATTTGGTCTGCGATGGCGGCCAAATCGGTCATCTCCACGTCCGGAGACAGAGGGTCAAACTGCGGGGTGCTCGTCTGGTTGCTGTACCCCACGTACATGGGCAAGGTGACGCCCAACTTCTCTGGCAAAAGCTTGCCGAGCTGGATGGTGCCGTTGGCGTCCAGTCCCTGAATGGTCTCTCGCTGACGCTCCTGCACCCGCTGCTCCAAACCGCCCCAACCGGGCACGGACATGTTGGCGGCAACGCTCACGTTGGCCAAGTCCGCCAAGGTCGCGTTGGCCTGCGCCACCGCTGCCCATCCGCCTTCTTCGTTGAATCCGGACAAGCGCAATTCGTTCACCCAGAGTTCGGCGCACTTGGGCTGTCCATCGTCGGACGTCCAAAGCGGCTGCTCCAAATCCTTGTCCGGGTTTCGGATGCCGACCATGACCGTGACCACGTTGCTCAATGTCGGATTGCCCTTCACAGACAACCGGCGCTTGCCTCCGGCGTCAACCACCGAATACACCCCTGTCGACGACACTTCGCCGTCCACGTAACGGTTTCGCAACTTGTCCAAGCTCAACAGACGCAACGAATCGAGGTTGATGTCGATGTTGTTCTCCAGCGGCCAGATGTCGTACTCGTCCAACGCTGTCACGTCAATCGGCGTGGGCTTCAGCGGAATCTCGTACTCGTAGTAGTTCTGGTCGTAGTCGCTTCCCAACCGCACAAAGACGTTGACGTCGCCCTCGTTGAGCACTTCTCCCTGTCTTCCAGCTTCGACGTGGACAAACATCTTGAGACGCTCGTACATCCGCATGTCGAAGTTGATGTTGCGGTAGGCGGCCCGAGCGTCGCCGTCTTCCAAGCCACACACGTCCAAAGCGAGCGACTGCTCGTTCAAACGGCGCTGGTTCAAGTTGGAGGGGTCGATTTCCTGGTTGATCCCTGGGGGAATCACGTAAGGCACAGGCTGTCGCACCCCGTTTTCTTCCAGGTTCACGGCCGACAGGGCAAACTGCGTGCCCGTGGGATCGTCCACTTCAAGCTCTTGCAAGCCTGCCAAGCTTTGTTCGTAGCGGCGCCATTCGCCACGCACCAATTCGATGCGCGCGAAACGAAGGGTCACAGGCTCGCTCCAGCCTTGCATGAACATCCGCATGAAGCGGATGGAACGGAAGTCGCTGATGCCATTGTACGCTTGCTGGTACTCGCGCACTGGAATCTTGAATTGGTACCACTTGATGGGGCGCTGTTCGCCCGCTCCGTTGGTCTTCGACACGGTCTCTAGGACGTCTGCCAAGTAGCCCTTGCCCACATTTTCTGCAGACAAATCGGAGAGCGACATCGGGATCTCGTACTGGTAGTACGATTCGATCGTGCCGAGCGTCAAATCCTCGTTGATGTCCTCCGTGTTGGGAATGGTCGTCGAGGTGATGGGATAGCCGTAGGGCTGCTGGGTGTTGGAGTTCCCTTCGTAGCGGCTGAAGAACTGGTACCGCTGAAGGATGTCCTCTCCGTTCTCTTGGGCCACGGGGTCTCGGAAGTACCGGAAATCGTCGGCCGAAGGGTCGTTTTGGTATTGGGCCAACGCATCGGGGGTCAAATCGGCCTCCAAACCGTCGAGCCACGACGCGAAGAACTCACGCTCGTTGTCTGAATTCAACCCGTCCAATCCCACATCCTGGAGGCTGTAGTCGTTGGTGCTGTTGTCGAATGCATTGACCACGTTGAACGTGGTGGGGTCTGGGTAAATGCCCCACGTGCTCGTGTCGGTTTCCAGCTCGGTGTTGTTGGCGGACGGGAGGCCGTTCTCGAATTCAAGCTGGCTGTCGTTCAACACGTCCTCGCTGACGTTCCCCAGGTTGATGTAGAGCTTTCCTCCAGACTCGTTTTCCGAATCCTCGTTGAAGGGATCCATCACCCAGAACTGGATGTACTCGATGTTCGCCGCCTCAAAGTCGGTGGTCGTCAAGGCGCGTTGGATGCCGGCCCATCGCTCGTCCGGATTTTTCAAACTGCCGTCCGCTTCCAATCCCGACGAGTGGTCGGAGCCGTCGAACGGTTCGTAGTTGTAGGGACCGCGCTCGGCCGGACGGTACGTCAAGTCCAGCGTGGGCAGGTTGGTTGGCATGCCGGCGGTGGCGCTGTTGCTGTAGTCGCCCTTCTCGTAGAGCTCGCGCAACAGGATTTGGCGCATCCG